>JAJYMR010000345.1 GCA_021786815.1 Deltaproteobacteria bacterium | reverse complement strand
GACCGGTGCCATGCCCGATCATCCGCCACATCGTCGCAGCGGCGCGCGAAACCCCGCCCGGCCGCGCGCTGTCCCGGCGCAACGCGCGCGCGGCGAAGATCCGATGCGAGGAATCGTGCGCGGCGGACGCTAGCAGGCCGGCGTCGGACGGTTGCAAATTGTTTGCCGGTACCATGGAGGCGCCGGCCGCGAGTCCCAGTCGCCGCAACCACAGGCTGAGACGGGAAAAATGGGTTTGAAGATGTCGATGATGCGTCGAGGAGAGCAGCATCGGTTACCCCATGCGCGGGCCCACTGCGCCCGTGTCAAGTTGTGCCGAACCGATCTGTGCCGCTCCACGCACTGAGGAAGGATAGCCGGAGGCAGGATCGGCTATGCACGAGGGCGCATGGCGCGGCTGAGGGGTGCGTGCCTACGGCATGCGTTCGGCCAGCGTGGAAGAAGCGCATCGGAACCACCGTGGTTGGCAACTGCCAGCCCGAGCTTACAGTTTAGGCCCTGTGACCCGGTATGTCCAAAAGTTTGAACAACGGTGGCCGTTGCGCGGCCTGATTTAGCCGGTTCGTCCGCTTCCGCTACAGTCGATAATTCAAGTGCTTGCGCCGGATGAGCGTTGAATCGCTACACCGCCAGTTACCGGAGGAACGCATGAATACGCATCGGAATCTCGCCCTTGCCCTGACCGCCGCGATGGCGACATTCATAATCATGAGCGCCTCACCCGCGCTCGCGGCCGGGCCTCACGCCAAGGTGTCGAGAACCGAGGTATCGCGATTCGAACCGCCGATGCCGGTCGGTCCAGGGCGCAAAGGATATTGCTGGGGCTCGATTGCCGACCCGAGGCGAGAGGGCGCGTGGCGATGCATGGCGGGAAGCGAAATCTATGACCCGTGCTTTACTGCCGCCGGTCGCAACGGCGTCGTGGTGTGCGGCGCCGACCCGTTCGAAAGTCGCAAGCCCTTCCTGATGACACTCACCAAGCCGCTCGAAGCGCCGGCTGAGCCACCGAGTGCAGCGAGGCTCTCGCCATGGGTAGTCGAACTTGCCGACGGAACTCGATGCGGCAGGATGACGGGAACGCTCGCGATGGTCGATCGTGAGCCGGTCGCGTTCGGATGCTGGAAGCCGTCGCGCAAGACCAGGGAGTTCAGTTGGCCCGCGATCGGTCTTTTCGACGATTTTTCCCGCGGAAAAGTCTGGACGGTTACGAAAGTCGTCTATGTTCCGTCGAAAAGTTCCGACAAGCCCTTCGATCTGGTCGAGCGCAGCCGGGTCGAGGTCAGGACGGTCTGGTGGTGAGCGAGACTGCCGGAGCCGAACGACGCAAGTCCCGGTCGTGTGGCAGCGCAAGCACGGCCACGAGCGCGAAACCCGTGCCCATCAGGAAGGCCGCCGGCGCGCCGAAGACCTGGTAAACGACCCCGAAGACCGCGCTTGCCGGCAGCAGCGCGACGCCCACGGTCGCGTGATATGCGCCGAGCGCCCGTCCGCGCCATTCGAACGGAACCAGGTCGACAACCAAGGCTCTTTCCGCGGCTTCCGACAATCCGTAGAACAGCCCGTATGCCGCGAACAGCGTCCAGATTTCCCATGGCGCTCTTGCCAGCGCGAACCCCGCGTACACCACGCCATAGACCAGCCATCCGGCAACGATAAGCGTTCGGCGCCCGAGTCTGTCGCTCAGTGTGCCGCCGTAAGTCGAACTGGCGGTCTGAACTGCGGCAAGAGCGAGCCAGAGAAGCGGCGCGAAAACTGTCGGGATTCCGAGCTCGGCAGCCCGCCACAGAAGAAACGCGTCGGAGGCGCATCCCAGAGTGAACAGAAACACGGCGAGCAGAAACCTGCGATAGCCGGGCGCGTCCGGAATCCCGATTTCGACCACCGCGTCCGCCACCCTGCGCTGTTCCGGTTCTTTGACGCTTCGCGCGAGCAGAAACAGAGAGGCGATTCCCGGCAGCGCCGTGCACGCGAACACCTCACGCATCCCAAAATGCGCCGCAAGAAGGGCGTAGGCGATGAGCGGGCCGACCAGCGCGCCCCCGTGGTCCATCGCGCGATGGAACCCGTAGGAGCGGCCACGCGAGGCGGGTGGGGTTACGTCGGCGAGCAGGCGATCGCGCGGTGCGCCACGAACGCCCTTGCCGACACGGTCGCAGAAACGAAACGCGAGGATCTGCCACCAGGTACTGGCCAGCGCGAGAAGCGGCCGCGCCGCGGCCGCGATCGCGTAGCCGACAAAGGTGATCGCCTTGAGACGCCCGATTCGATCGGCCAGATAGCCCGAGGCAAGCTGCAGCAGGCTCGAGGCGGCGTCCGCCAGGCCTTCGATCAACCCGAGAATCTCCGGACCTCCGCCCACCGCCGCGACGAATGCGGGCAGGAGCGGATGCACCATGTCGCCCGCGATATCGTTGAGCAGCGATACTGTGCCGAGCGCGACAACTATCGGCGGGAGACGTGTCTCGTCTTTGCTCTGCGGCACGACCCGGAATCGCCTTGATGGATTGGTCCGTCGCGCGGGAGCTTACTTTGCCATGCGGCGCAACTGGCGCTGCGTGAGCATCCAGCGCAACTGCGCTCCACCTCGCGCGAGGCCTTCGGGAAACTCCAGCGCGATACATCCGCCCTGCTTCAGCCGGATTCGCATCGCCTCCGCCGACCCGGTCAGGAAAAGCGAGGCAAGACGGGAAAGCGAGGGCTCGTGACCGACGATCAGCACATCGTTACGATCGCGGAAATGACGCAGCGCCGTGGCAAGCTCGGCCGGCGCGTTGCCTGCCGCCAGCGCTTCGAGCACCTCGGGAGCGGGAACGGCGCCAAGCGCCTCGGCCA
This sequence comes from Deltaproteobacteria bacterium, assembly GCA_021786815.1. Taxonomy (GTDB): domain Bacteria; phylum Desulfobacterota; class Binatia; order Binatales; family Binataceae; genus DTIX01. Next base: position 438 of record JAJYMR010000345.1, on the reverse strand, counting down.
CGGTCCCGGCGGTCTCAACCGCACGGACAAGCGGGCTGGTCAGGATAAGATCGAAGGCAAGCCTGAGCGCGCGCATCCCGTTGGCCGCCTCGCGAATCTTTTCCTTGCCCGACGGCGTCAGTCTGCGCTTGGCGTCGTCACCATCGGACGAGGCATTCTCCGCAGTTCCATGGCGCATGATGTAGAGCGTCATCGGTTAAGAGCCACCTGTGGCTGCGATGCGGGGCCTTTTAGCGCATCGACCACCTCGCGTTCCATCTTTCGTCCGTTAATTTTCTTCCACAATTCGAGCGAGCGAAGACCCAGCTTGCCCTCGCGGCGCCTTAGCGATTCGATAAGCGCTCCCGCGCCAAGGGCAGCCGCGCCGCGCGGCTCCGCCTCGTCGGCCCATCGCTGGACGATACCCGCTGCAACCACGGCATCATGATAGCGTAGATC
>JAJYMR010000177.1 GCA_021786815.1 Deltaproteobacteria bacterium | reverse complement strand
AAAATCAACCAAGGTGAGCGGCTTCATGCTCAACCAGGCGCATACGGGCGCCGAGCGATGGCGGCGTGGAATCGAAGATTCGTTTCGCCTGATGAAGGAGAAGAAATTGAAGCTGCTAATCGGAAAGACCTTTCCGCTTGCCGAAGCCGCCGAGGCGCATCGCTTCATGGAGTCGCGCGCGTCGGTTGGAAAACTGATTCTGAAGCCCTGACAGCGAATACGTATCGTATGGAATCGGAAACGCAACAGACCGTCGCCGCGATTGTGGGAGTCGGACCGGGACTGGGTGCGGCGCTCGCGCGGCGCTTCGCGCAGGCATACGCGGTCGCGCTCGTCGCACGCTCGCGGGAATATCTAGACAGGCTTGCCGCGGAGATCGTCGGCGCGGGAGGGCGAGCGCTCGCGGTTTCGGCTAACGTCGCGTCCGAGGACGAGATCAGCGGGGCCTTTGAGCGAATTCGCGCGGAACTCGGTCCCGTTGAAATACTCGTGTACAACGCCGCGATGCGTCCTGTCGGGCGGCTGATGGAGACTCGGCCGAGCACCTTCGAGAACACGTGGCGTGTCGGCGTTCTCGGCGCCTTCCTGTGCTCTCAGCAGGTGGTGCCCGCGATGCTCGAGCGCGGGCGGGGAACGATCCTGTTTACCGGCGCAACGGCGGGAACCAAGCCGTTCCCGAGCTCCGCGGCGTTCGGGCCGGCAAAGTTCGCCTTGCGCGGGCTTGCGCAGGTGATGGCGCGCGACCTGGGACCGCGCAAAATCCATGTCGCTTATGCCAATATCGACGGCGCGATCGACACGCCGTTCATCCGCGAACGCTTTCCGTCGATCAAGGACGAAGACATGCTGAGACCGTCGGCGATTGCGGAAACGTACTGGCATCTCGCGCATCAGGACGAAAGCGCGTGGACTCAGGAACTCGACGTCCGCCCGTTCAAGGAGAAGTTTTAGGAGACGAAGGCGCGGCGTTGGGATGCGGCGCAGCTCCGAAGGTCCTGATCGTGCGCGCGAGCGTTTCAGGTGTCGCTGCCGGATTCGCGCAGACGGTTCCGGCGCATACGAAGGCGAGCGGCCTCTTTTGTTCCACGCTCGCGCGGAGCATCGCACGCGCCTGGTCCGGAAGGCGCGCCAAGCCCATGTCTTCAGCCTCGATAAGCATCACGACCTTGCCCGGTCGATAGGTGGCGAGCGCCGTATGCCATAGCGCCGAGGTGCGAGGGTCGTCCGACGGGCCGCTTATCGCGACGACCGTTGCACCGCGCACGGCGTTTTCAAGCGCGAGGCCGAGCGCGCCGTGCGAAGACGCGTCGATTATCGTGAGCATCGTCAGCGCCGGCTCGAGCATCTCCTCGGCCTGCCTGTCATACGTCGTATCCCCCGTAACCGCGCCCAGCGCTTGAAAGGATCGCGCCGCCGTTGCCTGTACCGCCGGCATCGGATCGTCGAAGAAGACCTCGACTCCGGGCTTCGCGTCGAGCAGGACCGTGCCTGTCGTCTCCGGCGTGCGGTTCATGAGAAGTCCGTTTTTCGGATCGGGAAAATGCGCGAAAAGCCTGCGCGCGAGGACTTTCGCGTCGTTGAGATAAAGCGGCTTTGCCGACACCTGGTACGCGTCGAGGAGCGCCCGAAGCATATAAACCTGGTCGGCAACGACGCCCGGCACACTTCGGTTCGCGCCGTCCCAGACATGATAGAAGGTGCCGTCCTTTGCGCGTATGCGATGCAGGATGAAGTCGATATCGCCGAGTCCGATTCGAACCATCGCGCGCTCCGGGAGCGCTTCACCGGCGACAAGATACGCATCGGCCATCAGGGCGTTGCGATCCGTGAGCACCATTCTGTCGATCCGAGGAACCCGCCGGTGTTGGCGCGCGGCAAGGAGCTTCGCGCGAATCGTCGCGACACGCCGCGTGGCTTCGGCGGCGTTCAGGTGAAACTTTTGCGCAAGCTCCTCAATCGTCATCGGGCGGCGAAGCACGATACGTCCATTGGGCGCTAGCGCGGGAGCGTCGGCAACGCCGAACCACGCGTCGGCGATCTTCGCGTCCCGGGCGCCCACCGCGCGCTCGATCTCCACGCGCGTCCACGTGTAATAGATTCCGTCGTCGCCTGGGAACGCGTCGGCGTCCTGGCTTGAGTAAAACGCGCCGGTTCGCCGATCGAGCATCGTGGAGTCCACGAATCCCGCGATCGAACGCGCGACGGCGGCGAAGCGCGAGTCGCCGGTCGCTTCGTAGGCAATCGCGTACGCGCGCAACGCCATCGCCTGGTCGTAGAGCATCTTTTCGAAGTGCGGCACGCGCCATCGCGGATCGGTCGAATAACGATGGAACCCGCCGCCGAGCTGGTCGTACACGCCGCCGGCCGCGATTTCGTCCAGCGTTTTCGTGGCCATCCGCGTGTATTCCGGATGGCCGAAGAAGCCGTAGGCAAGCGCGAGTTCGACCGCCGGGAAATTATAGAAGCGCGGACCGTCCGCGGCGGCGAATCCGCCGTGGCGCGGGTCGTAGGAAACCGTAAGCCCGCTAACGATCTTTCCAAGCAGCCTCGTGCGCGAAGATTTCTCGGGCGGAACGCGCGACGCTCCGGCGCCAAGCGCGGCTGCGACCCTGCCCGCCATCGCTCGGAGCTTCGGATCGCTCGCGTAATCATGCGCCACCTGCTTCAGCAGATAGAGCATCCCGTAGCCCGGACGGCCCTTGCGCGCGTAGGGCGGCATATAGCTCGTGATGAAGAACGGAGCGCCCTCGGGCGTCGCAAAAACCACGAGCGGCCATCCACCCGCGCCAAATGCCGACGCGGCGCTCTGATAGAACGAATCGATATCGGGGCGTTCGTCGGTATCGACCTTGATTGGCACGAAATTGCGGTTGATGAACGCGGCGACGTCGGGTTGTGCGTAGGTCTCATCGTCCATCACGTGGCACCAGTGACACCACGCCGCGCCTATGTCGAGCAGCACCGGACGCTTGAGTCTGCGCGCCAGCTCGAAAGCCTCGTTCCCCCACGGTTGCCATCGCACTGGCGACGACGCGGTCTCGCGCAGGTAAAGGCTCGGCGATTGTTTGAGCGCGCCGGCGGGTAGCGCGTCGCGTGTGCCGGCCCGAGCCGGATAAGGGATCGCAAGCGCCATCAGGGCGAGCAAAACCAGCGTCGCGCCGGTCCGCGCACTTATCCGCGTTGACAAGTTCGGGGCGCCGCGATAGCAGAGAATCAAAGCGGGCAAGGATGTAATTCGGCCCGCAAGCCCACGTTCTGGAATCCTGGCTATGTCCAGAGAATTC
>JAJYMR010000415.1 GCA_021786815.1 Deltaproteobacteria bacterium | reverse complement strand
CGATCTGGCGACGTGGTCGAGTCCGGCGCCGCCGTACTTTTCCGGGATGAACACGCCCATCATCCCGAGTTTGCCAAGCTCGGCGATTATCTCGGCGGGAAAGCGATGCGTCCTGTCGGTCTCGACGGCGGCCGCTTCGAGCTTTTCACGTGCGAAACGGCGCGCCATGTCGCGCGCGCCGCGTTGAGCCTCTGTCAGTTCCAGGTCCATCAGGTCGATAAAACATTTCCGGCGCAGATCGGCCTTGGACGAAGGTCCGCCGAACGCCGGATTAAGCTTTACTTTTTCTAGCCTAACCAGTCGAACAGGTCGATAGAAACGGCGCGTGCCGCCGTGATGTCGAAAGGCGCGAAGCGGCTCGATGCGTCACTTGTGCTGCCAGACGGGCTGGCGCTTTTCGATGAACGCGGTGGTTCCTTCTATCCGGTCGGCGCTTGCGAACGTGAGCCCGAAGGACTCCTGCTCGAAGCGCAATCCCGCGTCCTCCTCCATCGTGAACGAAGCGCGCAAGGCGGTCTTTGCCTGGCGAAGCGCGAAGGCGGACTTGCTCGCGAGCTTCTCGGCGAGCTTGCGCGCCGTATCCATCAACTGTTCGGGCGCGACCATCTGGCCGACGAGTCCGAGCCCGAGTGCGGTTTTCGCGTCGAGCATGTCGCCGGTCATGATAAGCTCGCGCGCCTTCGCCTGGCCGATCCGATGCGGCAGGCGCTGCGTTCCGCCGAAGCCCGGGATCAGGCCGAGGTTGATTTCGGGCTGGCCGAAGCGCGCCTTCTCACTCGCAATAATGAGGTCGCACGCCATCGCAAGCTCCAATCCCCCGCCGAGCGCAAATCCGTTGACTGCGGCAATGACGGGTATCGGGAGATCCTCGAAGCTCTGCATCACGCGATGGCCCAGGCGCGAGAACTCGAGTCCATCGACGGCGCTCATTTTCGCCATCGCGGCGATATCCGCGCCGGCGACGAAGGCGCGATCGCCCGCGCCAGTGACGATAAGGACGCGCACGGAAGAATCGTGGCGCGCATCGCGCAGCACGTGCGCGATCTGTTCGAGCACCGAGCGGTTGAGCGCGTTGAGCGCGGTCGGACGGTTTATCGTAAGCGTCGAGATGGGAGCCTTCTCGAAGAGCACATCGGTGAGTTCCACAGTAGCTACCTCGCTTTGCAGATAACGCGAAACGCAGGTTCCGACTTGCCCTGCGCGATGTCAACAGGGTGAAGGAGGGCCGGAGCGTCGCGCGGCACGCCTCTGGCACAAACAGCCAAAAAAAAGGGGCCGGATTGTTAGTCCGGCCTCTCGGATAGTCGAAGGATGTTTTTCCCGTCGGCTATGTCAGGGAAATCGACCCCTCGAAGATCGTTGCGGCAGCCTAGAAGCCGCCCGCCGTGCTGAAGGATGCGACCGCCGCGGGAATGAGCGTGTTTCCCTTGCTATCGGCAATCGTCGAGCCGGTGGTGACGATACGACCGCTCGCTCCGCCGACGTAGAGGTCGAAGCTTATCGAGTTGCCGGCATTCGCCACGCTGCACGTATCGTTCGGGCCGACCGTCAGAGTCAGCGTTCCGACTCCCTTGTTCAGCGTGTAGGCGACATCCTTGGCATCAGTGAAATGGCATGACAGGTTGCCGGAGTCAGTGTCCTCCCAGGTCAGGGTCAAATCGAGTGACTTCGCGGTCCCGTTGGTCACCTTCTTCGTCACGCGATTGAGCGCGATCAAGCCGGCCAACGCCATGTGCCCGCTGTAGGTGTCATCGACATCAACCGCGCCGCCTCCACCGCTGACGACACGCACGCCGCCAGCCTGCGGACTGCCCGCGCCGGCAGGATCCACGCTTCCCGAAACGGCAACGTCGACGAGCAGATCGTCCGCTCCATCCACGAGCGTGGACCCCGCGCTCACCATTCGCACCTTGGAGCCGAGCGCATAAACCTGGAAGCTTATCGATTTGCCCGCATTGGAAAAGGTGTTCGATGGGGTCAGCGTCTGAACGCACTTGTCCGAGGAGGAAAGCGTAAGCGTGGCGGTTCCGATTCCCTTGGTGATTGAATATGACAAGTCTGCCGGATCGGTAACCGTACAAACGAAACTATCAGCGCTCACAGTGCTAACAACCGGATTGTCCTGATAGGCGATTGTCAGATTAAGCGAGTTCGCGCCGCCCTTGTTGTTCAGGACGACGAGCCCGCCGATTACGATGTGGCCGGTGTCGCCATTGTTGTCAGTCACTCCACCTTGCGCGGTAACAATCTTCGGGCCGGCCACTCCCGCGAAGGCGGTCGCCGCTGTCGCCAGAGCGAGAGCCGGAACGATCAATGAAACCCCCACCAAAACACGCCGAACCTTGCACCAAGCCAAATTACTCATCCTTTTAGCCCCTTTTGCATCGAAACTGATGCCTTTATCTTCTATCGCCAATCGACAGCGAAATTGAACCCCTGAGGTACTCTGTTATACCATCGCATCCGAAGCAAGCTTCGGGCGATTTCCCAAGGACGGCGTCGGCTCGCGAGGCGGCACCGGAGCGCCGTTCAGGGCGCAGTCTGGGGTCAGCCAATCCTGCCGGACGGCAGGTCAGTATTCAGGCTTGAAGTCGAAATGATGGATGGCCTCGATGAAGCGGATCGTCCGCGTCTTCGAGCGCATCACGACGCTGTTGGTGCGCGCGCCGCCGGAGAAAAACCGCACGCCGTGCAGGTAGTCGCCGGTGGTCACGCCGGTCGCGGCGAACATTACGTTGTCACCCGCCAGTTCGTCGATCGTGTAGCGGCGCTTCAGGTCGAGGATTCCCATCGCGAGGCACGCCTCGGCTTCCTGATCGTTGCGCGGCATGAAGCGCACCTGCATCTCTCCGCCCGCCGAGCGGATCGCGGAGGCCGCCAGCACGCCCTGATGCGCGCCGCCGATGCCGAGCAGCATGTCGATCTCGCTCTCCGGACGGGTCGTTGCGATCGCGGCGGAAAGGTCACCGGCGGAGAGCAGCTTGATGCCGGCGCCGGCCTTGCGCACCTCATTGATCAAGTCCTCGTGGCGGGGACGGTCGAGAATCGCGACGCGCAGGTCCTCGACGTACACGTTCTTGGCCTCGGCGAGCGCCTTCAGGTTGTCCGCGGGCGAGCGGTCGAGGTCGATCACGCCGACGCCAGCGGGGCCGGTCGCGATCTTGTCCATGTACGTGTCGGGGCATCGGAGAATCTTGCCGCGTTCGGCGAGCGCCACGCACGAGACCGCGTTCGGCCCGCCCATCGCGCAGATGAACGCGCCTTCGAGCGCGTCGAGAGCGACATCCACCTGCGGCCCGAC
>JAJYMR010000167.1 GCA_021786815.1 Deltaproteobacteria bacterium | reverse complement strand
GGGCAGCCTGGAGCGGCCGACCGCGGGCACTGTGCATTTCGAGGAGCAGGACCTGTTCGCGCTCGACGAGGGGGCGCTCGCGGAGTTCCGCAACCTGAAGCTTGGCTTCGTCTTCCAGTTTCACTACCTGCTCGGTGATTTCACCGCGCTGGAGAACGTGATGATGCCGGCGCTTATCGCAAGGATGCCCGACCAGAAGGCGCGGGCGCGGGCCGCGGAGGTTCTGGAAATGGTCGGCCTCGGCGACAAGACCGGGCGACGGCCCGCCGAGCTTTCCGGCGGCGAGCAGCAGCGCGTCGCGGTGGCCCGCGCAGTGGTGCTTCATCCCAGGCTGGTGCTGGCCGACGAACCTACCGGCAATCTCGATCCGCATACCGCGGACGAGGTGCACGAACTTTTTCATCGCCTCAACCGCGATCTCGGCATAACCCTGATAATCGCGACCCATAATGAACGGCTGACCCGCAGCATGGGCCGGGCGCTCAGACTCAAGGACGGGAAACTCTTCGAGGAACCAAGCCGCTGATCGCCGGCCTGTGCCTTCGCCGGTCTTTCGAAAGCGCGGCGAAGGGCCTTTTGGTTTACATCGCCGGAGTGATTGGTTAGTTTGTTCGCCGTTTCTGGTGCTTGCTGGTGGCAAAAGGAAGATGCAACGCGCTCTTGACGTGTGCGCTATTGTGTGCGGTTCTGCTCCTTCTGCCACCGCTCGCCGGTTCACATGCGCTTGCGCAGGGACCGATCGTCTCGGCGATCAGGGTCGAGGGTAACCAGCGCGTCGAAGCCGACGCCATCCGGATCCATATCTCCCAGCCCGCCAACGCGCCGCTCAACGAAGCCACCGTCGATCACGACATCAAGTCCATCTACCAGATGGGCTTCTTCCAGTCGGTCAAGGCGGACCTTGTCACCGAGCGCGGCAAGAACATCCTTGTCTATAAGGTCAAGGAGCGGCCGCAAATAAGCAACGTCAGGATCGTCGGGATGAAGGCGTTCAGGACCACCAACGACAAGGTGGTCGCGGCAACCCGGGTCCATCCGGGCTCGATCATGGATCCGATGAGGATCAGGGAAACCGAGCAAGGGATCGAGCACCTTTACGAAGACAAGGGCTACCTTGACGCCAGAGTGAGTTTCCGAGCAATTCCCGGACCGGGCAACACGGCGGTTGCCGAGTTCAACGTGCACGAAGGACCGCAGGTCGAGATCACCAAGATCGAGTTCACCGGCAACCACGCTTTTTCAGCCAGCCAACTCAGAATGCAGATGGAAACCGGGACGCATAACATCCTGAGCTGGCTCACCGATTCGGGCGTGCTCGACCGCAAGAAGCTCGACGACGACGTCGACCGTATCGCGGCCTTTTACTACAACAATGGTTACCTGAACGTTCACGTCTCCGAGCCGCAGATCATCCGGCACGTGAACACGATCACGATCAAAATCGCGGTCGAGGAGGGTCCCAAGTACAAGGTCGGCGCCGTCGGCCTTGCGGGCGATCTGAAATTCCCGCGCTCGGAACTGGAGAAGCTGCTGACGATAAAGGCGGGGCAGGATTTCGAGGGCATAACGCTCCAGCACAACGTGCTGACGCTCTCGGACTTCTACTCCAACCGCGGTTACGCCTTCGTCAACGTCGAGCCGAAGACGCAGCTCAATCCGGCCAACCGGACCGTTGACGTGACCTTCAACATCACTCCGGGCCATGTCGTTCTCGTCAACCGCATCCGCATCACGGGCAACACCAAGACCTCCGATAAGGTCATCCGCCGCTCGCTGGACATCCAGGAGCAGGAGCCCTATTCCGCCTCGGCGATTCGGGACTCCAAGCAGGCGCTCGACCAGCTTGGCTACTTCAGCTCGACCCGGATAACGACGACGCCTTCGCAGCAGCCGGACAAGATAGACCTGAACGTCAACGTGTCCGAGGCCAATACGGCTTCGCTCCAGGTTGCCGGAGGATTCGACAGTTACGAGGGCGTCTTCGGGCAGTTCACGCTGGGCAATACGAACCTGTTCGGTGGCGGCGAATCGGCGATGCTGAGCGCGATGATCGGATATTTTTACAAGGATTATTCGCTCACCTACACCGAACCGTGGTTCCTCGACATACCGCTGACCGTCTCGCCGTCGCTGTTCGACTCCGAGATGTACATGTTCACTTTCACGCAAACGAACATCGGCGCTTCGCTCAACACCTACTACCCGCTCAGCCAGCTCGGGTTGAAGGAAATCGGACCGATCTCTCTCAAGGATGTGAACGCGGGACTTGGGTATCAGTTCGAGAGTGTCGGAATTACCGGACTCCTTCCGTATACCCCGCTCGCCATACGGCAATATGCGGGTTACACGCAGGTTTCGGAATTCATGCCCAGTCTCAAGCGGTTCACCGTTGACAATCCGATCGACCCGCGAACCGGCTCGATTGAAAGCCTCAACCTGGAGTTCGCCGGCGTGGGAATTGGCGAGCCGTTCCTCAAGGGAACCGCGCACTGGCGTTGGTTCTACACCTTCCTGAAAAGCCCGACCTGGGGCTCGTGGGTCTTTTCGCCCGGCGTCACCTACGGCATCGGCTCGACCTTCGCGGGCGGCGAGATGCCGGTCTACGAGCGCTTCTTCCCGGGCGGCGTGGGAGGAGAGGGCGACGTGCGAGGTTACGAACTTTATTCGCTCGGTCCTTTGGTGACGACCTATAACAGAGCCGGGACACCGCTCTCGGTAACCACAGTTGGCGGCAGCAAGGAACTGCTGACCGAAGAGGACATAACCTTCCCGATTCTTTCCGGTCTTGGTATCCGGGGACTGACCTTCGTCGACGGCGGCCAAGCCTACACGCTGCATCAGAGCATGACCTTGAACAATATCCAGTGGGCTTATGGCATAGGGATCCTTTGGCGCTCGCCGTTCGGACCGCTCGAAATCGACGTTGCCCGGCCGATCAACCCGCGTCCGCAGGATCTCGGCACCGTCTTCGAGGTCGGCGCAGGCGCCCCACTCTAGCGCGCCGCCGCCAAAACTGTTTTTAATGTCCCCACGGATGACCGTCTCGAACGGCCGGGTTCTCCTGGTGCTTGATTGATTCCTGTCAGGGGCTTTGGCCAGAGTAGCGGCTTACAAGGAGGATTGCGGTCCAGATGAGAAAGCGTTTGATGGTAGTTGCAGCGTTCATCACGCTTCTCGCGGCTGCTCCCGCGTTCGCGGAAGTCAAGCTCGCCTATGTTGATATTCAACGCGCCCTGAACGAGTGCAACGCCGGCAAACAGGCCAAGGCGCAGTTCCAGGTCAAGGTCCAGGCGGCCGAAGGCAAGTTGCAAGCCGAGCAGAAGCAGCTCCAGGAGCTCAAGGACGAACTGGAGAAAAAAGGGATGCTGATGAAGCCCGAGCAGCGCCAGAACCTCCAGGACGAGTACGTCGGCAAGGTCAGGGACTTCAAGCGCCAGTACAACGATTATCGCGAGGAGCTCGCCCGCAAGGACAACGAGATGACCGGCAGGATCGTGCACGACCTCGCCCAGATCGTCCAGCAGATAGCCCAACGCCAGGGCTACACGATGGTGCTCGAGAAGGGCTCCATTCTGTGGGGTGCGCCAAGCATCGACATCACCGACCAGGTAATCAAGACGTACAACGAGATGCACGTGGAGCCGGGCTCGATCGGGGCCAACCCGAAGAACGCATCGAAGTTCTCCTCATCGAGCGACTTCGGGGCGGCTGCGGCGCGCCGTTCGACCATCTCGAAATAGGCGCAGTCCGGTGGCCAACGACCAAGAGCGCGCCGAACTTGCCCGCTTCCTCGGCCTGTTGCCTCATCGTTATCCGTTCCTGCTCGTGGACCGCGTCCTGGATCTCGACGACGCACGGGCGCGGACCTTGAAGAACGTCACTGTCAACGAGCCGTTTTTCACCGGGCACTTTCCCGGCTATCCGGTGATGCCAGGCGTGCTGATAATCGAAGCCCTGGCCCAATCGGCGGCCATCCTCGCGCTCAGGCAAATCGGCGACGCCGCGGGCTCGCGCCTGTTCATGCTGACCGGGATCGACAAGGTCCGCTTTCGGCGCCGGGTGGTGCCCGGCGACCAGCTCGAAATGGAAGTGAACCTGCTCAAGCATCATCGCCCGCTCTGGAAGATGCGCGGCGAAGCGCGCGTCGCCGGCGAGCTTGCGGCGGAAGCGGAGTTGTCGGCGATGGAAGTCGCCGAGGAGAACCTGCCATGACCGGCCGCATACATCCGAGCGCGGTAATCGATCCGGAGGCCGAACTCGATTCCTCCGTCCAGGTCGGCCCCGGCGTGGTAATCGGCCCGCACGTGCGTATCGGCGCCGGCACCGTCATCGGTCCCTACGCGGTGCTCGACTCCAACACCACCATCGGAGCGCGAAACCAGATCTTCCAATTCGCCTCGATCGGCGCCGCGCCGCAGGATCTCAAGTACAAGGGCGAGCCCTCGAGCGTCGAGATCGGCGACGACAACAAAATTCGCGAATTCTGCACCATCCATCGCGGAACCGAAGGCGGCGGAATGGTCACCAAGATCGGCAACGACGTGCTCGTGATGAACTACGTGCATATCGCGCACGATTGCCGTATCGGCGACCACTCCATCCTTGCCAATTCGACCGAAATCGCCGGTCATTGCGTGCTCGAGGAGTGGGTCGTGACCGCCGGCATGTGCGGCTTTCACCAGTTCACCCGGATTGGCGCGCACGCGATGGTCGCGGCGGGCTCGAAGGTCGCCCAGGACGTGCCGCCGTACTCGATGGTCGCCGGAGACCGCGCGCGGCTGGTCGGAATCAACGAGCTCGGACTCGAGCGCCGCGGGTTCAAACCCGCGACGATCACCGCCATCAAGGCCGCGGTGCGCAAGCTCTTCTACTCCTCGACGCTGCGCGAGGACGCGCTGCGCGAGCTTGACGACGAATTCGCCGGTGTAGCCGAGGTCGAACGGCTCGTAGCTTTCATCCGCGAGTCCAAGCGCGGCGTCGTCGGTCGCGAGCGTGAGTAGTCTCGGAATCATCGCCGGCAACGGAATTTTCCCCATCGAGGTTGCCGACGCGGCCCGCCACCGCGCGATGCGCGTGGTGGCTGCCGCGCATATCGGAGAAACCCGCGCCGAACTCGCCGGCCATGTGGACGAAATCACGTGGGTCAAAGTCGGCGAGTTGCAGAAGATAATCGACACCTTCAGGAACGCTGGCGTCGCCGAGGCCGCGATGGCGGGCGGAATCTCGCGCGAGCGGCTCAAGGATTCCTTCGCGCCTGATCCGCGGGCGCTCAGGATGCTCGCAGGGATAACCCGATGGAGTGATGACGCGGTTTTGCGCGCGATCGCGCGCGAGGTCGAATCCGAGGGTATCCCGGTCATCGATCCGGTGCCGATGCTGCCCGGTGTGCTCGCCGAACGGGGACTGATGGCGGGTCCGGAGCCGGATGAGCGCCAGCTTGCCGACCTCGACCTCGCGTTTGAAGTCGCTCGCAGCCTGGGCGCTTTCGATATCGGGCAGACAGTCGCGGTGCGCGCGGGCGTGGTTGCGGCGGTCGAGGCGATGGAAGGCACCGACGCCGCGCTTAGACGGGCGGCGGCGCTTTCCGGCAGAGGGCTGGTTGTCGCAAAAGTTGCAAAGCCCGGACAGGATTTGCGGTTCGACCGCCCTGCAATCGGTCCCGCAACCATAGAGCTTCTTGCCGGGATCGGCGCCGCGATGCTCGGGGTCGAAGCCGGAACCTGCATGATCCTCGAACGCGAGCGCACCTTCGAGGCCGTGCGCGCGTCGAACCTGACGGTTTACGGCCATGCGTGAGCTTCGCGCCGCCGTGGTCGGAGCGGGCAGGCTGGGTTCGCTTCATGCGGCGAAATACGCCTCGCTCGACGCGGTCAGGCTCGCCTGCGTGGTCGATATCGACCCGGAGCGTGCCGCGCGCGTGGCCGCTCAATACGGCGCCGAGGCGCTTTCCGATTACCGCGCTCTCGGCGGCAAGGCCGACCTGGTGACAGTCGCCTCGCCCGGCGTGACCCATCACGAGATAGCCTCGCACCTGCTTTCGGCCGGATACGACGTGCTGCTGGAAAAACCGATGGCGACGACGCTTGCCGAGGCGCGCTCGCTCGCCGACACGGCCGGGCGCTCAGGCCGGATTCTCCAGGTGGGCCATCTCGAACGATTCAATCCCGCGATCAGGCATCTGCGCTCGATCGTCAAAGCGCCGCGCTTCGTTGAGTGCCATCGCCTCGCTCCCTTCACCGAACGCGGCACCGACGTTGACGTGATCCTCGACCTGATGGTTCACGACCTCGACGTGATTCTCTCGCTGACCCGGGCCGCCGTGGTTTCGGTCGAGGCGGTCGGCGTCGCGGTGCTCACCGACCAAATCGACGTTGCGAACGCGCGCATCCGCTTCTCGGACGGGCTTATCGCGAACCTCAACACGAGCCGTGTCGCTCCGCGACGCGAACGGAAAATCCGTTTCTTCCAGTCCGACGCCTACATCTCGGTCGATTACGAGGCGCGGCGCATCCAGGTCTATCGGAAGTCCCCTGCCCCGCCCGGCAGCGCGTATCCTGTCATTTCCGCCGAACAGATAGAGCTTGGCGAGGGCGATCCGTTGGCCGACGAAGTCGCCTCGTTCGTCGCGTCGGTGCGCTCGCGAACAACGCCGGCGGTCACGGCCGAGGACGGTCTTCGCACGATCGAACTGATCGAGCTAATCAAGGCCGAAATGGAAAAACCCGCGCCGCAGGCGTAGCGGCAAAGCCACCGCGAACGAACCGCCTGACAGAGTGCTTGTCCGTGGGGGAAATCCCAGGCGCCGGCGGCCCGCCGCGCCATCGCCCGGTGTGGTGCGGCGCGCGCTTTTGCTTCAGAATTTCGTAAGTACGGTGAAAGCTTGATCCAGAACGAAGCAGTCGTGCATCCCGCCGCGCCGGCGCGAAGGCGCCGGCTCATGATTGTCGCCGGAGAAGCCTCGGGCGATCTTCACGGCGGCGACCTCGCGCGTGAAATCCTGGCGCGCGACCCTTCGTGCGAGATGTTCGGAATCGCCGGCGAGCGCATGCGCGCGGCCGGAGTGAGGGCGCTCGTCCGGATGGAGGATATCCATGGGCTTGGACTGACCGAGCTTGCCTCGACGCTCGGGCGCACGCTCGGCGCAATGAGAACCTTGCGCGCGATACTGCGGCGCGAGCGGCCCGACCTCGTCATCCTGATCGACTACGCTGAATTCAACCTCGCCCTGGCCGGAGCCGCAAAACGGGCCGGTGTCCCGGTGCTCTACTACATCACGCCGCAGGTCTGGGCATGGCGGCGCGGACGAATCCGAAAGCTCGTCGAGCGGGCGGACCGGATGGCTGTCGTGCTGCCGTTCGAGAAGGAGCTTTACGCGGCCGCAGGCGAGCGCGTGAGCTTCGTCGGCCATCCACTTCTCGACCGGGTCCGTCCCGAGCGCGAGCGCGCCGAGACGCTCAAGCGCTACGGCCTGGCGCCCGGCGCCCGGATGCTCGCGCTTTTACCCGGAAGCCGCCGCGCCGAGGTGCGCTACATGCTCGGGCCGATGCTCGAGGCGGCCAGAATCCTTGCCCGCGACCACGGACTGGTTCCCGTGATAGCGGTCGCGCCGACGCTCAGCCGCGAGCAACTCGCGCGCGAAGGCCGTGCCGACCTTTCGGAGATGCGTATTATCGAGGGCGACACCTATAGTATCATTGCGGCGAGCGAGGCCGCGCTCGTGACCTCGGGAACGGCGACCCTGGAAACCGCGCTGCTCGGTTGCCCGATGGTGGTCGCCTACAAAGTGTCGCCGCTCACATACGTTCTGGGCCGTATTTTGGTCCGGGGGGTCGATTTCATAGCAATGCCCAATATTCTGGCGGGGGAACGGATCGTACCCGAACTGATCCAGGGCGAACTGACGGCGCGCAACCTGGTGCGCGCGGCCGAACCCCTGCTGAGCGAATCGATTCGGCGCGCGACGGTTGCACGCCTTTTGACGTTGCGCCATCAATTGGGCGAGCCGGGGGCCGCGCGACGCGTCGCCGAACTCGCGCTTGGGATGGTCGCATGAAGGCCGTCCACTGGCGCCTTGCCGGCTACGTGCGCCGCTACGTGTTTCCGCACGTGGTGATACTGACGCTCGCGATGGTCGTGCTGAGCGCGGTGCACGGGCTCATCCCGTTCGTCATCAAGCACTTCATCAACGCGCTGACCAGTCTAAAGGACGTGAGGGGGCTGCGTGTCGTCGCTTTCGAAATCCTGGGCCTGTTCCTGGTCAGGGCCGCCGCAAACTTCGTCAAGGATTACCTGAGCGCCTACGTCGGGCAGAAAATCGTGGTCGACCTGCGCTCGGACCTCAACAACAACCTGCAGCGCCAGTCGCTTTCATTTTTCAACCACACGCCGACCGGCGCGATCATGTCGCGGGTGCTGAACGACGTCGCCGTCGCCACCAACGGGATTACCGGCGGCGCCTTCTCGGTCGTCGCCGACGGCGGCTCGCTCATCGCCGTCGTCATCGCCGCCTTCTGGCTCGACTGGAAACTCTCGCTCATCGCGATGGTGGTGTTCCCGTGCGCGGTAATTCCCGTGACTAAGTTTTCCAAGCGGATGCGCAGGATGGCCAAGAAGGCGCAGCAGCAGCTAAGCGGCCTCGCCGTCATCCTGCAGGAGACCTTCCAGGGCAACCGCGTGGTGAAGGCGTTCGGCATGGAGGATTATGAGCGCCGCCGGTTCGACCGCGAACTGAAGCGCCTGTTCCGCATCTACATGCGCGTCGCCGCGATCAAGGCCGTCACCGGGCCGATGATCGAAGCGATGGGCGCGTTCGCGGTGGTCGGCGTGATCTGGTGGGGAATCGCCTCGATAACCACCGGGGCCCGCACGCCGGGCGAGTTCGGCGCGTTCTTTGCCGCGATGTTTTTGGTTTACGAGCCGTTCAAGCGCCTCGCCAAGACCAACAACACCATCCAGCAGTCCCTTGGCGCGGCCGAACGCGTGTTCGGCATGATGGATGCGCCGGTCGAGGTGTCCGAGGTTCCCGAACCGCTCGACATCGTCCACGGTCCGCACACCATTCGCTTCGAAAACGTGAGCTTTCGCTACGGCTCCGACTGGGTGCTGCGCCAGATCGACCTGGAAATCCCGGCGGGAAAAGTGGTCGCGCTGGTCGGGATGAGCGGCGGCGGCAAGTCCACTCTCGCCGACCTGATCCCGCGCTTCTATGACGTCGCGGACGGCCGGATAACAATCGACAGCACCGACGTCCGGAAGCTGAGGCTTGCCTCACTGCGCGCCGAAATCGGAATCGTCACGCAGCACACGTTTCTCTTCAACGACACCGTCCGCGCCAACATCTCCTACGGCAGCATGGGGCGCGGCGAAGAGGAAATAATCGCCGCCGCGCGGGCCGCCAACGCGCACGATTTCATCTCGCGCCTGCCCAACGGCTACGATACCGTGGTCGGCGAACTCGGGATGATGCTTTCGGGCGGCGAGCGCCAGCGTATCGCGATCGCCCGCGCGCTGCTCAAGAACGCTCCGATCCTGATCCTCGACGAGGCGACCTCGTCGCTCGATTCCGAAGCCGAGCGCGCGGTCCAGGACGCACTCGACCGCCTGATGGCCAACCGGACCACGCTCGTGATCGCGCATCGTCTGTCCACGGTGCGCAACGCGGACCGTATCGTCGTAATCTCGCACGGGCGCGTGGTCGAGCAGGGAACCCATGAAGAGCTTTTCGCGATGGGCCGCGAGTACAGAAAGCTCTACGACCTTCAATTCCTGGCCGGCTCTGAGGCGGGCGGCGAGCGCCAGATGGCCGGATAACAGGAGCCGGTGTTCCGCACGGCCGCGTCCGCGATGCTCCGTCTGCTTTACAGTACGCTCTGGTACCCGGCACTGCCTTTCGCGCTTTTCGCCTCGCGCAGCACGGAATGGCACAGCGCGCGGGAACGGTTGGGGCTTGGCGCGCCCGCACTGGCCGATTCCGAATTCCGCATCTGGATTCACCTTGCCTCGGTGGGCGAAGTCGAAGCGATTCAGAGCATCGCCCGCCGGCTTCTGCGTGACGTGCCGCACGCGGCGGTTGTTCTAAGCGCGATGACTCCGGCCGGGCGCGATGTCGCGCGGCGGCGGATCAGCACCGCGCGAGCGTGCGTGCTTGCGCCGTTCGACTGCCCTTCGTGCGTGCGCGCCTTTCTGCGCCGCGTGCGGCCGCAGCTCGTTATCGTGACCGAGACCGAACTGTGGCCCAACTATTTTTTGCAGTCGCGGCGTATCGGCGCGAAGATCGCGATCGTCAACGGCCGCATGTCCGAGCGCTCCGCCGCGCGCTACGGACGCCTGCGTTCGCTGTTCGAACCGGCGCTCAAGTCGGCGGACCTGGTGATGGTCCAGAGCGCCGACGACGCGGCGCGCTTCGCCAGTCTCGGAGTCGCTCCCGAACGCCTGGTCGTTACCGGCAACACCAAGTTCGACCCCGACGCCGGCGTCGAAGCGCCGATTCGCCGCGAATTGATGGGCTTCGCGAAGGAGCGGCCCATCCTTATCGCCGGTTCCACCGCGCAAGGCGAAGAGGAGGTCGTGCTGAGAGCCTTTGCGAAGCTGCGTGCCGAGTTTCCCGCGCTCGCGCTCATCGTCGCGCCACGCCATCTCGCGCGCGTACCCGAGGTCGAAGGCGCGGTCTCGCGCGCCGGCTTCGACTACGTCAAGGCGAGTTCCTGCGAAAACGGACAAGGCGACGTCATGATCGTGGACACGATGGGGGAATTGCGGGCGATCTATCGTCGCGCCAGTATCGCCTTCGTCGGCGGAAGCCTCACTTCCTCGCGCGGCGGACAGAACCCCGCCGAGCCCGCCGCCGTGCGAGTGCCCGTGATGTTCGGGCCGTATTACGAAAACCAGCGCGAGACCGCCGAGGCCCTGCTCGCGGCGGGCGGCGCCAAGGTAATCACCAACTCTGAGGAAATGGCTAGGGTGGCGTCGAACTGGCTCAGGAATGATGAATCCCGGATCGCGGCCGGACGCAGCGCGCGCGAGTGTATCGAGCGGCTGAGCGGCGGCGTCAGCACCTCATTGATGCGCCTCAAGGGGCTGATTAACCTCGGCTAACCATGTCCGCCATGCCCTCGGCGCCGGACCGCCCGCGAATCGAAAGCCTCTGGCGAAGGCGTCTTTCTCCGCGCGAACTCCTGCTCTGGATACCACTGGCGCCGGCCGCGATGCTGTACGAGATCGTGCTCGCCGCGCGGTTGGTGTTCTGGCGCTTTGCCCGCCGCCGCGCGCGCGTCAGAATCGTCAGCGTCGGCAACCTGACGGTCGGAGGCAACGGGAAAACTCCTTTCACGCTGTTCCTCGCCAACCGGCTTGCTCGCTGTGGACATCGGGTCGCAATCGTCAGCCGGGGCTTCGGCGGAAAACGAAAAGGCCGCGCCGCGCTCGTCTCGGATGGAGGCGAACTTCTGCTCCTGCCAGAGGCTGCGGGCGATGAGCCCGCGATGATGGCGCGGTCGTTCGAGGGACCGGTCGCGGTCGCAAAGCGCCGCATCGACGGAATAAATCTGCTCGGCCGCACCGCAAATCCGCCCGACGTCGTCGTCCTCGACGATGGATTTCAGCACGTGCGCCTTGCCCGCGACGTGGATATCGTGCTCGTCAACCGCGAGCGCGGCCTGGGCAACGGATGGCTCCTGCCGGCGGGACCAATGCGCGAGCCGCTTGGCGCGCTCAAGCGCGCGCATGCCGTGGTGCTGGTCTCGCAGGCCCCTAACGAGCCGTCGGGCCTGAGCCGCTCGCAGATGAAAAAGCTCTCGCGCCTGCCGGTCCTGCACGCCACGCTTAAGCCTCGCGCGCTGGTCCGCGTCGAGTCTGGGCGATGGGTCGAATACCCGATGGGACTGGCCGGCCGCCGGGTGCTTGCGATAAGCGGCCTTGCCGATTCCTCGGGATTTTACGGGATGCTGCGCGAGACCGACGCCGACCTCATCGGCGTGCTCGAATATCCCGACCATCATGTGTACACGCCGGCCGACTGGCACGCGATCGTCACCGCCGCGCGCGACGCCGACCTGATCGTTACCACCGAGAAGGATCTGGCCAAGCTCGAGCGATTTCCGTTCGCGCGCGATTCCCTGTACGCTTTGCGGCTCGAAGTGGCGATGAACGCCGAGGACGCCGCCCGGCTCGATGAAATCGTGTCCGGCAACGCGGCAAGCCCGCGCGTCGCGGCTCAAGCCTGACTCGGAGGTTCTCTTCCAATGGCGCTCAGCCAGGAACTGCTCGACATTCTGGCCTGTCCCAGGTGCAAGGGGGACATCCGCCTGAACGAACAGAAGGACGGCTTGGTGTGCCCCGCATGCAAGCTCGTCTATCCGATCAAGGACGACATTCCCGTGATGCTCGTCGAAGAGGCGAAACCGCTTGAGTAACGTCCCGCAGGCGTGCGCCTGTGGATGTTGCGCCGCCACGCCGCGGCGGGTTCTGCGCGCTCTGCCGAGATGAAACAAATCGACGCCAATCAGGCCCGGCGATTTGTCTGGCTCGCCTTCGGCATCTATGTGGCCGCGATGGCGGTTGCGGCGGTGCTTCGAATCCAGGGCGACTTCAACGTCTACTACCGCGCCGGAACCCGCGTGTTGCACGGCGCGGCGCTCTACCGGCTCGATGAATCGAGCCACTTCCTCTACGCACCCGTCTTCGCCCTGATGTTCGCGCCGCTCGCGGCGCTGCCGCTCAAGGCGGCGCAACTGGCCTGGTGCCTGGTCAGCATGGCGGGGCTGCTCGCGATGATCGTCGGAACCAACCGGATGATATTCGGGCGCGGGCGCACAATTTCCGCTGCGCTTATCGTCTTGCCGCTCATCCTCGCACAGCGATTCGTCGGCAACGACGTCGAGCACGGACAGATAAACTTGCCCACGCTGGCGCTCGTCATCTGGTCGATCGTCTTCGCGGAGGAGGGACGCGACCGATGGGCCGGGCTTTCGCTCGCAACTGCGCTTCTGATCAAGCCCTACGCGGCGCTTGGCGCGCTGTTTCTCGTGATCGAGCGGCGATGGAAGGCGCTTGGATGGGCCCTTTTGTCGGCGCTCGGATTGCTCCTGGTTCCGGCCCTGTTCTTCGGTCCGCGCGGAGCGATGGACCAGACCGCCTCCTACGTGCAGGTGGTGCTTTCGATGACCGGGCGGTACCGGCTGATGCTGACGAACCAGTCGGCGAGTTCGGCCTTCGCGCGAATCCTGAGTCTCGGAGCGCATCCGGGGACCGCGGGCGCGAGCGCCTCGCTTTACGCCGGAACGGCGGTGGAGCTGGCTCTCGTGCTTGCCGTCGCGATCTGGTGCGCGATGAGCCCGGCCGAGGGGCGCGGCGCGATGCTGCCGCGGCGTTTTCCGCTCGCGGCATTGTTCTGCCTGATGCCCTCGTTCGCGCCGGTTTCATGGAAAAGCTACTACGCGGCGCTCCTCGTGCCGTACGCGGTCCTGCTCGTGGCGTTGTGGCTGGAGCCCGCCGACGAGCGCGATTCACCGCGCCTTGCGTGGGCGATTGTTGTCCTGTCGGTGGTCCTCAACTGGATTCCGGGCAAGATGTTGAATCGGCTTGCACTGTTCTATTCGGTGCACTTCGTATCGTCGCTGATGCTTCTCGCCGCGGTTGTTATCACCGCGCGATGGGCGTCGGGCGGCGCGAGCGCGGATGTCGCCGGCGTGCGTCCGGCGGCGAGCGGCCGGCGATGAGGCGCGATTCCCGCAGGGCGTCCGGACGACCCGCGGGCCAGACGCGTTCGGAACCGGGGCCCGAGTTCGCCCGCCTCGCGCTCGGGCGGAGGCTGGTTTACCTGAGGCGCGAACTTCTTCCGCTCGCGCAGGCGATAATCACGCGCGTGGAGGAGCTTCGGGCCCGCGCCGGCAGTGAAGGCTCGGGAAATCGCCGGAGCGCGATTCGGCTGGCGCTCGAAAACGCGCCCGAACTCGTCGTTCGACTCTCGCGCCGGGGCGGGATGGCGCGTCTTCTGTTCGACGACCTCTATTTCGGAATGAGCCCGCGCCCGGTGCGCGAGCTTGCAGTCGCAAGCGAGGCGGCAAGGCGCGGTATTCCGGTCGCCGAGCCGATGGGCGCGATGGTGCAATGGGTGTGGCCGGGCGTCTATCGCGGCGCGTTTATCACTCGCGCTCTTTCGGGCCTCACGCTATGGGAGTTCGTGCGCACCGACGACGATCCGCGCGTTCGCGAGCACGTGCTCAGGCTCGCGCGCGAGGCGATCGACACGATGCACGAGCGTGGGCTCGTCCACGCCGACCTGAACCTGCACAACCTGATGGTTGTAACCGGGGCCGAACGGTTCTCGGTAGCGATACTCGACCTCGACAAGGCGCGCCTGCTCCGCAATCCGGTGCCCGCGCTGCTACGCCGGCGTAACTTCGCCCGTCTGCTTCGTTCCGCGACGAAACTCGACCCGCAGGGACGCTGGCTTGACGCGCCCGCGCGCAAATTGCTGACGGAATTCTGACAACCTCGAAGCCGCGACGCGGGCAATCGGCCGATAGTTGCGGCGGGCCGTGCGCGTGGCTTATTTGCGGCGAAGCGCTATCGCCTCGATTTCAATCCGCGCGCCGCGCGGCAGCGCCGCCACCTGCACGGTTGAACGCGCTGGATAGGGCGGCGCGAAATGCTCGCCGTATACGCGATTGACCACGTCGAACTCCTTCAGGTCGATCACAAAGAGCGTGGCCTTGACGACGTCGTCGAAGCCAAGTCCGGCCTTGCTCAGGACCTCGCGCAGATTCTCCAGTGCGCGCCTGCTCTCGGCCTCGACGCCGCCGGCGACCAGCGCGCCGGTGACCGGGTCGAGCCCAATCTGGCCCGAGCAGAACATCCATTGTTCGCCGAGGATAGCCTGCGAGTACGGGCCGATTGCCGAAGGAGCCTGCCTGGTTTCGACCGCCGTTTTCATCGTGCACGTTCCTCAGGGAGCGCAGCGAGGGCCGGCTCGGCGCGCACGCGCGCGCCGAGCCGAGTCCGCGCCCGTGCTGGCCGCGTATCAGCCGGCTCCGCACAAGCGCCGCAATGAGGTTATCGCTACCTGCGCGTAAAGCGAAGCGCCCGGCAATGTTCGGCTGAAAGGTCTTGCTGTGTGGCGCGCGGACCGCGCGACGATGCTAATACTGCTGGCCGTTTTGCTGGCCGAGACGCGAAACCCGCATCACGCCGTCGATCGCGGCGATCGAACTCATCAGGTTGTTCAACTGGCGCGCGTTCGTGACGGAAAGCTCGAAGACCGAAAGCGCCCGTCCGTCGACGCCGGTGGTCTTGACCTCGGCGGTCGTGATATTGACGCCGGCCGACGCTATCACCTTCGACATCGCGGCAAGCAATCCCGGCTGATCGACGCACAGCACTTCCAGGCGGATTGCCCGCGGCGCCAGTTCTCCGTCCTTCCATACCACCGGGACACGCCGCTGCGGATCGCTCATCAGCGCGTGCGTGCATCCCGCCAGATGAACGGTCACGCCGCGACCGCGCGTGATGAACCCGGTTATCGCCTCGCCCGGCAGCGGATTACAGCATCGCGCAAACCGCACCAGCACGTCGCCGACTCCCGAAACCACGACCGCGCTGCTGATCGCCTTTCGCGGCTCGCGCGCGCTGGGGGGACGTTCGCCCGACGGCGCATGCTGGCGCTCGGCGCGATAAAGCTTCAGCTCCTCGGCGGTGAGCACCTTGGCCAGAAGCTGGGCGGGCGTGATGATGCCGTAGCCGACCGCGGCGAGAAGCGAGTCGGCGTCACGCTGCGAGAATTCCCTGAGTACCGCATCTAAGCGTTTCTCGTTTCTGAGTTGCGCGACGCCGAGCTTGAGCGGTTCGAGTTCGCGATCCAGCAGCGAGACGCCGAGGTCGCGCGAACGATCGGCCTGCTGCTGGCGAGACCATTGGCGGATGCGGCTCTTGGCGCGTGCGGTCGCCGCGAAATTCGCCCAGTCCTTGCCGGGCGTCTGACGGTCGTTGGTGATTACCTCGACCGTGTCGCCGGACTGAAGCCTGTACCTGAGCGGCACCATCCGCCCGTTCACCCGCGCGCCGGACAGATGGTTGCCGACCGCGGAATGAATCCTGTAGGCGAAGTCGATGACGGACGCGCCCTTGGGAAAGTCGAGCACGTCGCCCTTGGGCGTGAACACGAAAACCTCTTCGGGGAAGAGATCGTCGCGCACGGTGGAGAGGAATTCGGCCGGATCCTTGAGGTTCTGCTGCCATTCGACCAGCCGCCTGAGCCACGCGAAGCGTTCGGTGTCGCGCTCGGCCGAACCGCCCTCCTTGTAGGTCCAGTGCGCGGCGATTCCCTCCTCGGCCACGCGATGCATCTCACGGCTGCGAATCTGCACTTCCATCCGCTGCCCGTGCGGCCCAATCACGGTGGTGTGCAGCGACTGGTACATGTTGGGCTTGGGCAGCGCGATATAGTCCTTGAACCGGCCTGGCACCGGCTTCCAGTTCGCGTGCACGACGCCGAGCGCTTCGTAGCACTCGCGTACCGTGCCCACGATGATGCGAAAGGCGACGAGATCGTAGATCTGGTCGAAGGAAAGGCCCTCCTCGCGCATCTTGGTATGGATGGAATAGAAGTGCTTGGGACGGCCGGTGACCTCCGCCGTGACCCCTGATTCGGCAAGGCGCTTGGAAAGGATGTCGATTACGGCGCGGATGTATTCCTCGCGCTCGGCCTTGCGCTTTGCCACCATCGTCTTGAGCATCGAGTACGCCTGCGGATTCAGGTAGCGGAAGGCATTGTCCTCGAGCTCGGACTTGAGCCAGTAGATGCCGAGGCGATGCGAGATCGGCGCGTAAATTTCCAGCGTCTCACGCGCGATCTCGCGCTGGCGCTCGCGCGGCAGCGCGCCGAGCGTGCGCATGTTGTGAAGGCGGTCGGCAAGCTTGATCATCACGACCCGGATATCCTGGGCCATCGCGATAATCATCTTGCGGAAATTCTCCGCCTGTTTTTCCTCGCGGCTCGAAAAGGTGATCTTGGAAACCTTCGTGACTCCGTCAACCAGTCGGGCGACCTCGGCGCCGAAGAGTGATTCGACTTCCTGGAGCGAGGCGTGCGTGTCCTCGACCACGTCGTGGAGCAGCGCCGTCTCGATCGACGGCAAGTCGAGCTTGAGCCGGGTCGAGATGAGCGCGACGTTGAGCGGATGGGTCACGTAGGGCTCGCCCGATTCACGCTTCTGCTCCGCGTGCATCCGGGCCGAATACTCGTAGGCGCGCCGGATGGCTTGCGGGTCCGCCTGCCGGTTGTAGGCGAGCACCTCGCGTATCAGCTCGTCCAATTCCGCAGGCGCGCTTTGCGCTAGCTCTTCCACGGTACGAATCCCTCGCGCAGCCGCGTCACCTTGAGCCTCTCGGCAGTGACAACCGAAAGCAGCAACCGGATAGACTCGTCCACGTCCTGGTTGATGATGAGATAGTCGTATTCGTCGTAAGCCCGGGCTTCCTCGCGCGCCCGCGCAAGGCGACCCTGGATCGCCGCTTCCGACTCGGTGCCGCGCCGGCGCAGACGCTGTTCCAACTCGCGGAAGGTGGGCGGCAGGACGAAGATGGTGGCCGTGTCGCTAGGGTAAGCTTTTCTTATCTGACGCGCGCCCTGGATGTCGATATCGAGCAGAATATCGCGCCCGGAGGCAATAGCCTCGTCCAATGGGCGCTTTGGGGTGCCATAGGAGGCGTCAAAGACCTTGGCCCATTCCGCGAGTTCCCCGCGTTCGCGGATCCGTCTGAACTCGTCGTCAGTCACGAAGCGATAATCCGTCCCGTCCACTTCATTTCCGCGCGGGCGGCGCGTCGTCACTGACACCGAGGCGGTAAGCTCCGGTATCCGCTCGAGCGCGGCACGCGAGATCGTGGTTTTGCCGGCCCCGGACGGAGCGGAAACTATAAACACTATACCGCGTCTTGGCGGCACACATTCCTTCATTAAACAGCCTAATATAAACCGCCAGTGGGAGGCAAATGGCGTTTTTGCTGTCCACCTATTCCACGTTCTGCACCTGCTCGCGCATTTTCTCGGCCTCGCCCTTCATCTGGACCGTAAGCTGCGAGAGCTGGGCATTCTGCGATTTCGACCCGATTGTGTTGACCTCGCGATTGATTTCCTGGAGCAGAAACTCGATCGGCTTGCCGACCGGTCCCTCGCGCTTGAGCAGTTCGGCCAGAGCCGCGAGATGGATTTGCAGCCGGGTCAGCTCTTCGCTGATGTCTCCGCGCTGTGCGGCGGCGGAGGCCTCCTCGTAAAGCCGCTTTTCGTTGAGCGGCAGCTCGCCGAGCAATTCCTGCATCCTGAGCTTGAAGTTTCCGATCACCTCCTGGCGGGTTTCATCGGCAAGCTGTTCGACCTTCGACACCATCCGCGACATTTTCCGAATCCGGGTCTGAAAGTCGCGCTTTAAGCTCCTGCCCTCGCGCACGCGCTCGGCCTCCAGCCGTTTGAGCGCCATGGAGATGGCCTCGAAGCCGAGCCGCACGCCGTGCGCGTGGTCGCCTTCGTCCTCGACCACGTGAAAAATCTCGGGGCGATGCATGATGGCTTCGATTCCGATCGGCCCTTCGAGGTGAAAGCTCTTTCCGAGCCGGCGCAGTTCGTTCAGGTACATGGCGGCAAGGCGCTCATTGACCTGGAGCATGACCGGCGGCGGCTTTACGCTTGTGTGGCGCAGGAAAAGCTCGACCCGGCCAGCGATTTTTCGAACTCAA
>JAJYMR010000062.1 GCA_021786815.1 Deltaproteobacteria bacterium | reverse complement strand
AGCATGCGCCGAACCTGTGCCGGCCGGGTTCTTCCCCTGGTTCCTCTTGCAAGGAGAATTTTCCGATGTGCGTTTCCATCTCCGATAATCCGCCATCTCTCTCGCGCGCGTCCCGGCGCTTTGGACCGTCGTGCCTGGCTGCGGGACTACTCGCCGCGGCGGTCGCGATTTCAGGATGCTCCAGCAGTAATACGAACCCGCCGGTTATGACCGCGAGCGCGAACAATTCCGCCGCCGTGACTTCCAATCCGCAGGTACAGCAAGTGCTCAGCACCTCCTGTTACGATTGCCATTCCGAGCAGGGCACGCCGCCGTGGAATGCGAAGCTTGCGCCGTCATATCTGTTCGGCGCGGGCGACGCGCGCAAGGCATTGGACTTCTCCGAATGGCAGAGTTACGACGCGAGCAAGAAACAAAAGGAGATGAAAGCGATCGCGAAAGAGGTCGGCGGCGGCTCGATGCCGCCGATGGATTACGATTTCCTTCATCCTTCGGCCGAACCTGACGAAGCGCAGAGGCAACTGGTGATGCAATGGGCTTCGAGCGTGAAGCCCGAGTCCGCCCACTGACGGCCCCGCATCTGTCACCTGTAAATTCGCGGCGAGCCCAGGATTCCGAGCAGCAGAAAAAGCAGGCCCAGACCAAAGGTTATCGCCGCGGGCAGCACGGCGCTGGACGGTGCAAGGCCTCGAATCATCAGGTCGTTGTAGGCCTGCATCGTCCAGGTTGTCGGAAGCCAGTCGGCCACGGCGCGCATCCACGCGGGCTCGAAACCGAGCGGCCACCAGCATCCGCCTATCGCCGACAGCGACATCGCGGCGACCGCGCCGATCGGCAGAACCGAGTCGCGAGTCTGGGTGGTGCACGCGATCACGAGCCCGAATGAGGCGGCCGCGAAGGAGATTGCGGCGGTCGGCAGGAGCAATGCCCACGGATTGCCGCCCAGCGACACTCCGAAAAGTAGCCATCCCACCGAAAACAGCACGACCATCTGAATGAAACCGACCAGGAAGCGCGACGAGAGTTTTCCGACCAGCATCGCGGGCACCGGCGCCCCGCTGATCCGCAGCCGTTCCAGCGTTCCCCAGTCGCGCTCGTCGATCAGGCCGACCGATATGCCCCACACGACGTCAAGGAGCAGGAATGTCACCCCGAAGCCGGGCACGTATTGGTCGAAGCTGTTCGCCTCGGCGCTGCGTTTTGTCAGAGAGCGTTCGCGCCATCCAATCTGGCCCGGCAGGACCGGCGTTTCGACCGATGCGAGGTCGCCCGCTTTGAGCGAAAGCCGGGGAATCGCGGGCAGACCGACGCGCGGAATTTCGAGTGTGTCGAAAGCGGCGCCGAACGCCGGTATCGCCGGTTTGCCGATGGAAACGTCAACCGGCCTGGAGAGTTCCGCCAGCATTTCCGCGGACGGCGGCGCGGGCCATCGCGGCGGCGGCGGGATTTCCGACGCATGTGAACCGGCCGCGGCCTTGAGATCGGAAAGCCAGTGTTCGAACTGGCGCTTGCTCGCCTGAAGCTGGCGAAGGTATGCGGTCAGCGCCGTTACTGCGGCCTGCTTGCGGGACAACTCGCCTTCGAGCCGGGTCTTTTGCGCCGACGTTGAACGTTCGATAGCCGCAAGGGTCGTTTCCCGCAAGCTTTCGAGCCTCGATTGAATCCGCGCTTTCAGCGTCGATTGAAGCCTCGTGCGCGAGCGTTTCAGTTCGCGCTCGAACTCGGCGAGTTCCGATTGCAGCGCCCTGCTCAGGGCGGCGATCCGGGCGAGCCGCGCCCGCAGCTCGGCCGCCTGCCTTGATATTTTCTCCTGCGCGCGCTCGCGAGCCGTCGCGCCGATCCGGCGCGAGAGCCGGTTGAGTTGCAACTCGATCGCCGAAGCCTCGATCCGCTTGATCGGATCGACATACACGCGCACGTGCGCCGGTTTGCCGGATTCAAAGGCCGCCGTGGTGCCCGCCGGAATCACAAGCGCGAGCGGCGCGTCGTCATGGCGCGTAACGAATGCCAAAGCCGCGTCCAGATCCTGCGCGGCCGACACACGAATCGCGCCGCCGCTGGAAAGGCTGCGTAGGATCGCGCTGGCAACCGCTCCGTGGTCGCGATCGACGACCGGAACAATGTAAACGCGCCGGCTCGCGACGCCGTACAAGCTGCCCAGCGAGAATCCCGCCACCGCGATTATCACGATCGGCGCAAGGAACAGCATGAACAATGCGGCGTGATCGCGCCGCAGCAGCCGGAACTCGTTTCGAAAAATGAGCGCGACGGTCCGCAGCATTGTAAGGATTCAGCCCCACTCGGCGTCGCGCAGGGCGTGGCCGGTCAGGATCATGAATGCGTCGGAAAGATTGGGACTATGGACGGTGAACTCGAGCACCCGTCCGCCCGCCTCGCGTGCCTGCGCGAGCACCTGGTTGACCTGCGCCAGGCTGTCGAGTTGAAGTTCGACCTTGTTGCGCGCGCCGCCCGCGGCGGCGTTGTGCGCCATTCCCTCACACCATCGCGCCGGCACTTCGCCCTCAAAGGTGATTTCGATGCGCGGGCGTTCTCCAGCCAGCGCGACGACTTCCGAGACCGTGCCGGCGGCGATCAGCCTGCCCCGATCGATCAGGAGCACGCGGTCGCAGCACAGCCGTTCGACTTCCTCCATGTAGTGCGTGCTGTAGATGACGGTCGTGCCCGCCTCGGCGAGCGTCCGTATGGTTTTGAGAATCTTTTCGCGCGACTGCGGATCGACGCCGACCGTCGGCTCGTCGAGCAGCAGCACCTCGGGGCGATGGACCATCCCGCAGGCCAGGTTGAGTCGGCGCTTCATCCCGCCGGAAAGGGTGGAGACGGCGTCGTTGGCGCGGTCGGAAAGCTCGACCTCCTCCAGCGCCTTCATGCATGAGCGCCGCGCCTCTCGCGCGCTGAGCCCGTGGACGCGCGCGAACAGCTCGAGATTCTGAAACGCGGTCAACGAAGGATAGAGCGCGAGCGCCTGGGGAACGAAACCGAGTTTGCGGCGGACCGCGGCAACATGCGTGCGCGAGTCGAATCCCGCGATGCGGACGGTACCGCGGTCGGCGGCGCGCAGCGTCGCCAGGATCGAGAGGGTGGTCGTCTTGCCCGCGCCATTGGGACCGAGCAATCCTACGATTTCGCCGGCTTTTACGCTGAAGCTCACATCGTCGAGGACAAGCCGCGAACCGTAGCTCTTTGTCAGGCCTGAAGCCTCAACGAACCCTTGGGCGGGAAGCACAGGTTCGATGTTGCACGAAGCCGGACCCATGCACAACTCGAAGATCCAGCGCGCGTATTTGGCGAAGGCAGACTTGTTTGCCGGAG
>JAJYMR010000272.1 GCA_021786815.1 Deltaproteobacteria bacterium | reverse complement strand
TTCGACGCGGAAAATCGCGCGGAACTGACGATGCTCGGAAAGACCGAGCACGACGAGGAAGTGTGGCTCTCCAAGCGCGCCGCCGAGTCGGACCTGGTCATCTACCTGAACCTGAACCTGGTCCCGATGGACGGCGGCCACAAGTCCGTCGCGGTTGGCCTCGCGCCCTACCAGAGCCTGCGCCATCATCATAATCCCGCGACCCTGCGCGACTGTCATTCCTACATGGACCCGACCGCCTCGGCGCTCCATCGAAGCGCCGACAGGATGGGACGGCTCATCGACCGCACGCTCAACGTGTTCCAGATCGAAACCGCCATCAACAACCAGATGTACGGCGGGATGCTCGATTTCCTGCAGAAGAACGAGGACCGCTTCAACGACTGGGACCATATGCGGCTCAAGGGCTTCAAGTGGACCTTGCGCAACCTGTCCGACGACCTGCGCCGCCAGATGATGAATCAGTATGCGGCGCCGTACGGGATGACCGGCGTATGGGCGGGCGAGACCGAAGCGGTCCATTCAAAGGCGCTCGCCAAGGTGTTCCAGCAGTATTCGGTTCCGGTCAAAGGCCAGTCGGACGTGCTGATCGTCGGCGTGCCCTACATCAGTCCCTACAACGTCAATTCGATCATGAACCCGGTCCTGGTGCAGTGCACCGGGCTCGGTTACCTGTTCAACATGTATCGGGGCAAGCCGCTGGTGCGCGAGGGCGGGACGATCATCCTCTGCCATCCGCTGCGCGACGAGTTCCATCCCGAGCAT
Organism: Deltaproteobacteria bacterium; assembly: GCA_021786815.1. Lineage (GTDB taxonomy): Bacteria > Desulfobacterota > Binatia > Binatales > Binataceae > DTIX01. Next base: position 2,566 of record JAJYMR010000272.1, on the reverse strand, counting down.
CATCCGAGCTACATCGAGTTTTTCCATCGATGCCTCGCGCAGACGACCGACGCGACCGAACTCGCGCACACCTTCGAGCACGAGTTCGCGCGCAATCCGACCTATATCCATATGTATCGTTACGGCAACGCCTACCACGGTGTGCATCCGTTCTACATGTGGTACTGGGGCGAACCGGCGCGCCAACACGCCGGGCGCGTTATCGCCGCGGGATGCGAAGAGCCGGAAGTTGCCGCGCGGCTGGGATGGGAGCCCGCGGACACGCTCGACGAGGCGATCGCGATGGCGACCTCGGAACTCGGCCGTTCCGCCTCCATCAGCTACCTCCATCTTCCGCCGCTGGTAATCGCCGATGTCGAATAGCAACGGGCGCCTGAACGGCAAAGGGCGGGTTGCGGCCGCGATGCCGCCGATCGAGCAGGTGCTGCGCAAGCGCCGAATCCTGCTGACCGGCGCAACCGGCTTTCTTGGCAAGGTTTTTCTCTACCTGCTCCTCAGGTGGCATCCCGAACTCGACCGCATCTATCTGCTGATTCGCGGCGACAAGCGCTCGAGCCTGAACCGGTTTCGCCGCGAGGTGCTCGATTCGCCCGTGATGGGCCCGCTGCGCGAGCATCTCGGCTCACGCTTCGACCGCTATATTGAGAACAAAATCGAAATCGTTCCGGGCGATATCACCGTCGAGGGTTTGGTCGCCGACGGCGCCGACCCGGTAAAGCGCGGAACGCTCGACGCGGTGGTTCACTGCGCGGGACTGGTCAACTTCGAGGCGTCGCTCGAAAAGGCGCTCTCCGTCAACGCGCTCGGCGTGGCGAACGTGCTCGCCTACTGCCGAAAGCATGGCGCCGCGATAATGCACGTATCGACCTGTTACGCCGCGGGTTCCGCCGACGGCCATCGCTTCGAGGACGACATCCCCGAAAACTGGTGTCCCAACGGCGACCGGCGCTTCGCGCTCGAGCGCGAGATACGCGACGCGGCGCTCGCGATTGAGCGTGTCGAGGCCGAATCGCGCGACCAGCTTCGCCGCGCCGAGCTTGCCCTGGACGACGGCAACGAACCGCCGCCCGACCGCGACGGTATTGCCGACGACGACTCGCCGGTTCCCGAAGGCAGGCGCAAGCGATGGGTCGAGGAACGGCTCAAGGAAGTCGGCAAGGCGCGCGCGCTCAGCTTGGGATGGCCGAACACGTACAGCTACACGAAGAGCCTCGGCGAGCAATTGGTGTTCGCCGCGCGAAACGAGCTTTCGACAACGGTCGTGCGTCCCGCCGTGATCGAAAGCGCGCTTCGCGACCCGTTCCCGGGATGGAACCAGGGCGTGAACACGAGCGCGCCGCTCAGCTATCTGTCCGGGCGCGGCTATCGCTTCTATCCGGCGCGCGCCGAATTGGTGCTCGACGTGATCCCGGTCGATCTTGCGGCGCATGCGATGGTGCCGATTCTGGCCGCGCTCCTGCTCAAGCGCCATCAACCGCTCTATCAGCTCTGCACCTCGGACGTGAACCCGCTCCCGATGCGCCGGCTGGTCGAGCTGACCGCGCTCAGCAACCGCCGTGAGCATCGCCGCCAGGGCGGAGCGATGGGCCGGCTCGGGCCCCATATCGAAGCGGTTGTCGTCTCGCAGGCGACCTACGATCTTGCAAGCCTCACCCTGCCGAAGCTTCTCAAGCGTATCGCCTCGTTCGCCGAAAGCGCGCTCGGCGGCGAATCCGAGGGCACACGCAGGTTCAAATCGTTCACTGAGCGCCTGACCGAGAACACCGACCTCGCGCGCGAGCTGGTTGACGTTTACCGCCCCTATATCCAGGATCTGGTTTACACCTTCCACGGCAACAACATCCGAAAGCTCTACGGGACGTTGCGCCCCGCCGACGCCGAACGCCATCCATTCCAGCCCGAACGTATCGACTGGGCCGATTACTGGAAGAACGTCCATCTGCCCGGGCTAAGACGCCACATCTTTCCGCAGCTCGACCTGCATACGCGCGGGCGGCCGAACCTGATGCGCCGTCATCGGACGCTGGTCGAGATGCTCGACGACTGCGCCGAGCGTTACGGCTCGCGTCCCGCGCTGCTTGCACGCGAACCCTCGGGCAAGCGCGCTTCGATCAGCTATCGCGAGCTGCGCGACTCGGCGCGGCGCGCGGCGCTGATGCTCGCGGGGCGCGGAGTGAAGCCGGGCGAGCGCGTTCTTCTTGTCGGCGAGAACTCCCCGGATTGGGTGCTCGCGTTTTTTGCAATCGTTTGCGCGGGCGCAGTCGCCGTGCCGCTCGACCATCTGATTTCCGCCGAGGAACTCGCGCCGATTTGCAGGATTGCCGAGCCGTGCGCGGTCCTGCGCTCGCATGGTGTCGCGACAAGGCTCGGCGACGCGTTCAAAAAGCTCGTGCCGGAAATCGCCGAGCTGGATTTCGCCGAACTCAGCCGCCCGTTCATCTTGAAGCGCAAGGTCACGCCCGCGCCCGCTCCCGATCGCAAGGCTCTGGCTTCGATAGTTTTCACTTCGGGCACGACCGGGGCGCCCAAGGGCGTGATGCTGACGCATGCGAATTTCACCGCGGAA
>JAJYMR010000321.1 GCA_021786815.1 Deltaproteobacteria bacterium | reverse complement strand
CAGGCTTCTCGGCGATTGCAGCCTCAGTCGTAATCAGCATCGCGGACGCACTAATCGAATTCTCGAGCGCGGTGCGAACGACTTTTACGGGATCGACTATTCCGGCCTTGTAGAGCGGCTCAAAGCCGTCAGTGGCTGCGTTGAAACCGAAATCCTCTTTCGCCTCGAGCACCTTGTTCAGTACTACTCCGGGCTCGCGGCCGGCATTGAGCGCAATCTGCTTGAGCGGCTCACCCATCGCCAGCGCGACGAGATCGGCGCCTGCTTTGCGCTCGGGAGGCAGTTTGAGAGCGCGCACCGCGCTTGTCGCGCGCACCAGCGCAACGCCGCCGCCGGGCACGACACCTTCCTCGACCGCCGCGCGAAGCGCGTTGACAGCGTCCTCGACGCGCGCCTTCTTCTCGCGCATCTCAATTTCGGTTGCCGCACCGACCTTGAGGACCGCTACGCCGCCGGCCAGTTTCGCGATCCGCTCCTGCAGCTTTTCGCGATCGTAGTCGGAAGTGGTTTCCTGCATCTGGGCCCGGATCTGACCGACGCGGGCCTGGATGTCGGCCTTCTTGCCCGCGCCGCCGATGATGGTCGTGTTGTCCTTGTCGATAATGACCCGGCGGCATCGGCCAAGCTGCTTGAACTGGACGTTCTCGAGCTTGAAGCCGAGTTCCTCTGCGATAAGCTCACCGCCGCACAGGATCGCAAGGTCGTTCAGCATCTCTTTGCGGCGATCGCCGAAGCCCGGCGCCTTGACCGCCGCGGCCCTGAGCGCGCCGCGCAGCTTATTGACCACCATCGTGGCCAGCGCCTCGCCCTCGACGTCCTCGGCGATAACCAGCAGCGGACGGCCCATCTGCACGACCTGTTCGAGCAGCGGGACGAACTCGCGCAGGCTCGCGATCTTCTTTTCGTGGAACAGGATGAGGGGTTCGTCGAGTTCGACGGTGAGCTTTTCGGGATTGGTGACGAAATAGGGCGACAAGTAGCCGCGATCGAAGCACATGCCCTCGACCACGTCGAGCGTGGTATCAAGGGCGCGTCCCTCCTCGACGCTCATCACGCCTTCCTCGCCCACCTTCTCCATCGCACTGGCGATAAGAGAGCCGAGTTGCGTGTCACCGTTGACGGCGACCGTGGCGACCTGCTCCATGCGGTTCTTGACCGGCTTGGACATCTCCTTGAGCGCGGCGACCGCCGCTTCGAGCGCCGCTTCCATCCCGCGCTTGAGTTCGATCGGAGCAAATCCCGCGGCCAGGAGTTTCAGTCCCTCGCGCACCATCGCGCGCGCCAGCACGGTTGCGGTGGTCGTGCCATCGCCCGCCTTGTCGGCAGTCTTTTGCGCGACCTCGCGGATGATCCGCGCTCCGATGTTCTCGAATTTGTCCTCGAGGTCGATTTCCTTGACCACGGTGGCGCCGTCCTTGGTGACGAGCGGCGTGCCGAAGCTTCTCTGGATGAGAACGTTGCGTCCCTTGGGTCCGAGCGTTACGCGCGCGGCCTCTGCGACAAGCGTCGCTCCGCGCACGATCCCGGCTCTTGATTTCTCGTGAAGCTCAACCATTCTGGCTGGCATCTAATCGATCTCCATTCGCAAAGTATGGGGTTCCGTGGTAGCGTCGGCGCGAATCCGCCGGCGCGAACCGTCTGAAAGTTAAACACGCGCGCGCGCTTTGCAAGCGTAGGCGCTTCACGACGCGGCCGATGCGTGCCAGTATGGCGCAGGAGGTTTATTCGTCTTGGCTCGCGAAGACTCGACCCACGGGCGCCGACGGCGCCGTTTGCTATTCATCCCGCTGGTCGCGTGCGCAGGCGCTGTCCTGGGCGTGAGCGCGGCAATCGCCGCCGATTCGATAACGCACACCCGCTCCCGATGGGCATCGACAGCCGCAATCCGCCTTGCGCAGTCCGAAGAGTCCACGGAAGAAAAGTCGATTCCGCCCGCCGACGTCCAAAAATACATCGCGGTTTATACCGCGATGCAGCGCGACCACAAACTGACGGTCGAACAGGCCGCTTCTCGCGAAGGCCTGACCGTCGCGCAATTCCGCAGCCTTGAATTCCGGATCGAGCGCGACCCCGAGGTCCATCAGCGCGTTATCAAGGCGCTCAGGAAAGCGGCAAAAACTCCCGCTCAAAATCCGTCCGGGCAAACCCGGTAGGCAAGCCCGCGCTCGCCGCCAAGACAGCTTAATAAAGTCAAAGGCGGGAGGAGCAGCGAGATCCCCCCGCCCTTTTTAACTCCGTCGCTGCGGACCTTACTTCTTCACCGAGCTGGCGAAGTAAGCCTCCAGACGCGACACTGCGTCATTGGCTCTCCGCACCGCATCTTCCGCGCCGGAAGCCGCCGTATCGGCCTGCTGCGCAGACGCCTCGGCCTTGTTCGCCGCCTGTTCAGCCTGCTGCGCGGAAGCCTCGGCCTTGGTCGCGTCGGCTTCAGCCCGATCGGTTGCCGCATTGATCGTCTTCATATCCGGGCCGCAGGCGCTCAGGAACGATACCATCGTCAGGACCCCGAGCAGTGCTGCAAACGTCTTCATCCTAGCTCACCTCCTACTAGCTCCAGTGAACGCCCAGTTCTTGCTTGTTGTACGGTGAGGGCGAAAGTTAACGCCCGTCTGTCAAACTGGCTCATAGTTGCAAATCGATTTCCACGACGCAAGCAGCGGAATCAAACACAAAGTCGATGTCACGTGACGGCGCTCGCAAGATCACGCGAAATCGTCTCGGAGTTCCGGGCCAACGTGAGCGACTGGCTCGACGCCCCCCGGGCAACGACCGGTAGCAGCTTCGGCGCCCTATGCGTCACGGCACTTGGCGCGGTATCATTGTGGCCGATGGGCTTCGAAATCAGGGACGCGACCGACGCCGACCTCGCGGAAATCCTCGAAATCGAGAAGCTCGCCTTTACGACACCGTGGACTCTCAGGTCCTTTCAAAGGGAGCTTTCGCTGCCGTTCTCGCGCCTGGCCGTCGCAATGTCGGCGGACGGCGACTCCAAACCGGCTCTGGCAGGATTTCTGTGCCGATGGCTCGTGGCAGACGAATGTCACATCCTGAACGTTGCGGTACGTCCCTCCTTCCGGCGCCAGGGTGTCGGCGGACTCCTGATGAACAACGCGATTTTGGAGGCCAGAGCGAGGCGCGCGGCGTTTGTGACCCTTGAGGTACGGCGTTCAAACCTGGCGGCGCGGCAACTATACCGCAAGTTACATTTTGAAGAACGGCGTTTGAGGCGGCACTACTACGGCCCCGGCGAAGACGCCATCGTCATGGAGCTTCGGCTCGACGGCGAGGCGCATCCGCACCGTTTGTAGAACGAGGTTTGGTCTCGACTCGGAACAGCCACAAAGGCCGGGTGACAT
>JAJYMR010000364.1 GCA_021786815.1 Deltaproteobacteria bacterium | reverse complement strand
GCGGAGTGTGATTCGGCTCGAATCAGCCGATGTGCGGAGGAACGGGAAACCCAATCCAGCGCGCGATTCGCGCTGAAGTTCGCGGGCAAATCGTGGCGCGATTCCGGTCCTTGCCGTCAACTTAACGGCCCACACCCGGCACACGCTGCGTGGCTTGCGCATGCCAGGGTGCAGGCCGCGTGAATGCTTTGTTTGGGCGGCAAGAAGGTGATCGCTCGGGGCAGGCTAGACGAGGAACATCCTCACGACCGCTACCACGAGTTGTGAAAGCAGGGTCTCGATGACCGTTACCAGGATTATCGACATCATAACTTCTCTCCTGTGACTGGCTCGCCCTGTCGAAAGCCGAGTCGCTATTTTTTGCTACTTCCTGACTCTAAATGTAACGGATACTCGGGCCGTGCGCTTCGGCTTTGGTGAATCGCGTAAAAAACTTATGTTACGGTTCGATTAATTGAGTCGCGAAACGGCATTCCGGTCACTGGCCTCGCGCGCGCCGCGACCCGGTTATGGCGCGACCCTCCATCGAGGAGGCCGCCCGGATTGTGATTTGCCATAAGCGGGGCAGGAACCTAAGCTTCATCCATTGTCGACCGACAGTTCGCTTTTTCGGAGAATTAGCATGGCTACAGGAAACAGTGAGTCTGCTGCCCATCCTGAGCATCGCGAACACGCCGAAACCAAGGCCGCCGAGACAGGCAACGGCGTTTCGATCGTCTCCGCGGCGGCATTGCTCGGGCTCGGCGCCATAATCCAGTCCGAGATGCTGGCCGGGATCGCGATCGGGGCCGGCCTGGTGCTTGCCGCGCGGGCGGCTTCAACGCTCACGACCGAGGTTGTAAGGCCGCTGGCGAAAGGCGCCATCAAGGCAGGGTACGCCGCCGCGTCGAAAGTCAGCGAGCTTGCAGCCGAAGCGGGCGAAGAGGTCCAGGATCTGGTTGCCGAGGCGCGCTCCGAATACGAAGGGCAAAAGCCTTCGCCGCCGATTACCCACTGAGTACGGCGTGGCATCCGACGAACTGCGCCGGCGACGGCCTGATTCGGGCGGAGAACTGCGATGCGTCCAAGTGCATACATAGCCCATCATATACCCGGGCGGATACGGGTCAGGGTTCCGGATGCCAAGGGAAATCCCCGGCTGCTCCGTGAGATCGGCGACAAAATCAGCCAGGTCGCCGGGGTTGAAAGCGTCGAATCCAGCGCGCTCACCGGCAGCGTTCTGATCCGTTACGATCCCAGGCTTTACGGCGAGTTGGGCAGGAGGCTTAACGGTTCGGGTGACTCCGCGATGCCGTTCGAGCTCACGACGCCGAAACCCGCCGCCACGCACTCCCGAGCGCGTTCGCGCCGGCGCAAACCGTCGCACCGGCGCTCGCACGTTGCTTCGGCAGTGTCGGACGCGTTCGCGGAATTCGACGACGCCGTTCGCGACGCGACCGATAATCTGCTCGATCTCAAGGTTTTGCTGCCAGCCGTGGCCGCCGCTTTCGGGCTGATGGTTCTGCCGCGCTCAGCCTCGACGCCGCTATGGCTGACGCTGATGATATTCTCGTTCCATTCGTTCCTTTCACTGAACCTCGAGGAAGCGATTGGAGCCGAGGAGGCCGCCGAAGCCGCGGAACTGTTGGGCTGAGAGCATCCCGCATCTTTGTTGGGATACGCAGGGGCTGGTCGTGTCGCGCTATCCCGGCGAATCTCCCCATCGCGATTTCATCGTTCCGATTCATCCGAGCACGGTCGCAGTGCGCCGGGACGACACCGGAATATCGACGCGATGGCGCAGCAGGACCGGCTTGCGCCGCCCCTGTGATGACTCGAAGATCGGCTCCAGGCCGTCGGCGCGGCCCTTTTGCTCATTCCAGAGCTTGGCCGGAACGATGATATAGCCGGGCGGCGCGTCGGCCAGCTTCGGAGAAATGAACGGCACGTCGCGGTCAAGGTAGAAGAGCAACGGCGCGAAACCCTCGTCGGCGAAGCCGGCGGCGTAAAGCGGCTGGCCGGGTCCGACCAACCGGCGGATTTCTTCAGCAGCCGAACGGTAGCTGCTGCGAGCGCAATCGCGCATCTCCTGATGCGGGATGAAAAACAGGTTGAAGGCCGCGACCGCCACGCAGACGGCGGCGAATCCTTCCTCGATTATGCGGCGGCCGTAACGCTTGCCGACGATCTTCAGCCACCAGGCGAGGATCACCGCGGCCGACGGCCATAGCGGCAGCAGATACCATCGGCTCTTGTAAGCGGCGACGCTAAAGAAGACCAACGTCACGACCCAGAAAATCGCCAGCAGCCGCGTCGCCTGCGCCGCGCGTTCGCCACTTTCCTCTCCCGTCTGCCGGCCCTCGCGCCGAAACAGCGCATGATACACGCCAAAGGGAACCAGCAGGCTCATCGGGAACGAGCTGAACAGGAGCGGTCCCAGGTAAAACCACGGCGGCATCCTGCCCAACGTGCCGAAGAACCGCCCGAAATTCTCGCTGCCGACCTGGCGCGCAAGCAGGGCGTGCCGTGCCGCTATAAAACCGGCGACATACCAGCTCACCCCGAGCAGCATCGCGACCACCACCGGGCCCGGCGTAATCCGCCGTAGCGTTTCCCGGAACCTGCCCTCAAGCACGAGGAAGATTACCATCGAGAGGCCCGGAAGAATCGCTCCGACAGGGCCCTTGGTGAGCACCCCGAGGCCCATCGAAAGACCCACCAGGTAAAGCATCGCGTTTCCGCGCGCGCTGCCGCGCTCGTCGTGGCCGTTCTCGGGGAGTTTTTCGAACCACCACCAGAAGGCGAACAGCGACAGGGTTTCGAAGAATGTCAGCGTCATGTCGACGCGTCCGAAGCGGCCCAGGCGGATGTACTGATGCGCGCTGAGCAGGCTCAGGCCGGCCAGGATTGCGCCGTCGATCGAGAGTTCTCCGTAAGCGAAACCCATCGTAAGCGCGACTCCGGCCGTGGCGTAAAGCGCGGCGGGCAGCCGGAAGTTGAAGGCCGTCACCTTGTGCACTCCCATCAGGCGATCGAGTGCGACGGCGCTCCAGTGAAACAGCGGCGGCTTGTACATCGGAGAACCGCCGTTGACCGAAGGAAAGAGCAGCCTGCCGCGCTCGACCATCTGCTGGATGAAGACCGCTTCCACGGCCTCGTTGCCTTTGCAGACGCCGCAGGCGCCAAGCTTGTAAAGCGTCATCGCGAGGGCGCCGGTGATTATCAGTGCGAAAGCGAGCCAATGCCGCCGTGGGTTGAGCGGCCGCGGCGGCGGCGCGTCGCCCGTGCCGGCGGCGACCTGGTCGAGACCCTTACCCGCAGTCATTGCGCAAGGAGACTACGCGCGGCCATTGGCCGTATCAACAATGCATTCCAGCGGGCGCCCCG
>JAJYMR010000101.1 GCA_021786815.1 Deltaproteobacteria bacterium | reverse complement strand
GCGCCAGCAGCGGAGGAAATTGCGCCGGCTCCGCCCGTCGCCGTTCCGGAAGCGCCGAAGGCGCCCGTCAGGCTCGGGCTCGGGCTTCGCAAGACGCGCGAGAGTTTTCTTGCCCGGATTCGCGGCGCTCTTCGCGCCGGCGCCAAGCCGAGCGAGATATACGAAGGCCTGGAAGAAGCGCTTATCGGAGCGGACGTGGGTGTCGAGACCAGCCTCAAGCTCACCGAGGCGGTTCGGGCGCGGCTTAAGAACGACGCGCGGCCCGACGTGATCCGCGACGCGCTCAAGAACGAGATCGCCGCGATGCTCGAGAAGGTCGAGCGTCCGATGGCCGAGCCGGGCGATGCGCCGCTGGTCATCATGATGGTGGGCGTGAACGGCGTCGGCAAAACCACTTCGGTTGCCAAGCTCGCGGCCCGGTTCAAGCGTGAGCGCGGGCCGGTGCTGGTAGCCGCGGCCGACACGTTCAGAGCTGCGGCGATCGCGCAGCTCGAAGTGTGGTGCAACCGGGTCGGGGTCGAGATCATCAAGCAGAAACAGGGTTCCGATCCGGCCGCGGTCGCTTTCGACGCGGTCAAGGCCGCAGTCGCTCGCAAAGCGGGCACGGTCCTGATAGACACTGCGGGCCGGCTCCAGACCAAGGTCAACCTGATGGAGGAGCTGAAGAAGATCGGGCGGGTCGTCGGCCGCGAGCTTCCCGGGGCGCCGCACGAGGCGTGGCTGGTGCTGGATGCGACCACCGGGCAGAATGCGCTCAGCCAGGCGAAGATTTTCAATGAGGCCGTCAAGCTGACCGGCGTGGTGCTGGCCAAGCTCGATAGTACGGCCAAGGGTGGAGTTGTGATAGGAATCGCGGGCCAGCTCGGAGTTCCGGTCAGGTTCGTCGGACTCGGCGAGAGTATCGAGGACCTGAGGGAGTTCGACGCGCGGGAATTCGTGGACGCGCTTTTCGCGGTGGGCGATGAGGCGGCCAGCGGCTCTTATGCGGCTTGACAGTCGAGTTTATCGAAAATTAAACTAAAGGTCTAAATTTATCAGCTATGCCGATCGACGTTCTGAAGGAGCTAGACGAGCGGATTCAAGCTTCGGTCAACAAGATTCAGCAGCTCCGGCGCGAAAATGAACAGCTTGTGCTGCGGCTGACCGAGAGTGAGCGTAAGTTTCAGGAGGCGCAAGCGCAAATCAAGCAATTCGAGGATGAACGGCGCCAGCACGAAAGCGAACGCAACGAGGTTCGTGGCAGAATCGAGAAAATCCTGGCGCGGTTCGACGGTATCGACCTCGGCTAGTGTATGAAAGGCGTCAACGTCGAGATCATGGGCCAAAACCTGGTTGTCGCCAGCGACGCGGGTGACGAGTGGGTAAGGTCCGTGGCCGAGACGGTTGACGAGCGCATCAGGCAGCTTCGCGAGAGCGGTCAGACGGTCAGTTCGGTCAACCTGGCGATTCTTGCGGCGCTCAATTTCGCCGATGAGCTTGAGCGCCTCAAGAAACAGCATCGAGAGTTGATCGACAGGATAGCCGCAATCAACAACCGGCTTGGCGCGGCGATCGAGGGGACCCGCGGGTGAGGAGCGGATCCGGAATCGTCGCGTCGCGGAGCGGATTTTGTACGAAGTGGCGGGGATAGTGGGGGCTCGGACAAAGGCACGATGCAGTGCTTGCTACATAGAGGGCCTGTGAAACGATGGGCCGGGGCGCCTACGGGGGATAAGGAAGCGCACCCGAGGCGTTCACGGGCTATGAGGCGGAAAATGCCTGGCACTGATTTGGGAGGCGTGCTTCCAAAAGCGCCCTTGAGATTCTGGCCTTAAAGGGACCCTGCACTCGCCATGGCCGAATGACCATGGCGTACGAAAAGACATATCTGAGAGCCATCCTGAAGACGGCGCGTCAGACGATGCCGGCTGCGCTCGCGGCTGAATTGTCGCGCGAAGTGCAGAGCCGTCTTCTGGAAAGCGGCCTGTTCGACGCCTTCCCGACAATCGTTCTTTACGCCGCGGTCGGCAACGAAGTTTCGACCGACGCCCTGATGCGGCGCGCGGCAAGTTCCGCAAAGTCCGTCCTGCTAGCGCGGCTTCGCGCGGGCAGCGCGGAACTGGAGCTGGCACGGGTTCGTGACTTCGCCGGTCTTGTGCCCGGAGCGTTCGGGATTCCCGAGCCGCCGCCCGGCGCGGAGGTCGTCGCGCCCGAGGCGCTTGGCCGATGCCTCGTGGTCGCGCCGGGAGTCGCGTTCTCCGTGCGCGGCGAGAGGCTTGGACGGGGTGGGGGCCATTATGATCGCCTGCTGGCGAAGCTCGATTCGCAGGCGATCACGGTGGGTCTCGCCTACTCGTTTCAATTGCTGGACAGCGTGCCCCAGTCGGGACACGACCGCCGGCTAGGTTTCGTCATCACCGAATCAGCCGTTTACCCGTCAATCCACGCGCCACGACCGGACGGCTCGATTTGGAACCAAGGAGGTACAACCAGGTGATCTGGATTTACGCCGTCCTTGGCTTCGTGATTGGTGGCGCGGTCTTTTTCATTTTGGGGTTGCTTCAGCGCCGCAGGGAGGCGATCAACCTTGAAGCCGCGCGCGCACAAGCCGAGGAAATAAACCGTGAGGCTCGCGAGAAAAGCGAGCTCATCATCAAGGAAGCGGAGGTAAAGGCCAAAGATATCGTCGTTGGCGCCCGCGCCGAGGGCGAGCGCGAAGTGCGCGAGCGAAGGCGCGAGCTGACCCAGCTCGAAAGCAAGCTCGAATCGCGCGAGGACACGCTTGATAAGCGTATCGAGGCGTTCGAGCGCCGCGAGGCGGAACTCAACCGGCGCGACCAGAGCGTTCGCGCGCGCGAGAAGAATATCTCCGAAAAGGAGGCGCAGCATCAGGCGCTCCTCGACGAAGCCCGCACCAGGCTCGAACAGATAGCGGGCCTGACCCGTGAGGAGGCAAAGCGCTCGCTGATGGACGAGATGATCGGGCAGGCGCGAACCGAGGCCGCCAAACACATCAGGATCGTCGAGGAAGAGGCGCGCGAAGAAGCCGACCGGCGCGCCAAACGCATCGTTTCGATCGCGATCGAGCGGCTTGCCGGAGAGTTCGTTACCGAGCGCACCGTCTCGGTCATCCCGCTGCCGAACGACGAGATGAAGGGCCGGATAATCGGCCGCGAGGGCCGCAACATCCGCGCGATCGAAGCCGCAACCGGCGTCGACATCATTATCGACGACACCCCGGAATCGATCGTGATCTCGTGTCACAACCCGATTCGGCGCGAAATCGCACGCGTCGGGCTGGAGCGCCTCATCGCCGACGGCCGAATCCATCCGGGCCGTATCGAGGAGGTTGTCCGCAAGGCCGAACAGGAGGTCGAGGAATCGATCC
>JAJYMR010000086.1 GCA_021786815.1 Deltaproteobacteria bacterium | reverse complement strand
GCCGCTTGTTGCCCGCGATTTCAACCAGTTTTCGGCGGTCGGACTCGTGGCCAATGCGGTAGTTGTCCCGATCATGGGCTTCGGCGGGACGATACTGGGGCTTGCCGCTTCTGCGTTGAGCTTCGTCTCGGCGCCGCTTGCGGCTGCGCTTCTGGTAGTCGCGGGAAAACTGCTCGCGGCCGGCAATTATCTTGCGCGATGGTTCGTTCGATGGCCGCTTGCCTGGACGCGCACCTTCACGCCTACGCTCCTGGAGATCGCACTCGCCTACGCGGCCCTGACTCTGTGGCTCACGTGGCCCGAGCCGTCGTCAGAAGGAGAGCCGGGCGAATCGGGGGACGCGCGCGCGAACGTCGATGGCAAGCCGGCCGAACACCCGCGATGGCGAAGGCTCGCGATAGCGGCGCTCGGAACCGTCCTGGTCGTGGACGCGGGATGGTGGACCTATCAGCGATATTTCGATCAAGACCTTCGCGTGGCGTTCCTGTCGGTAGGGCAGGGCGACGCCGCAGTGGTGCAGTTTCCGGGGCGACGCGTGATGGTGGTGGATTGTGGCGGGGCATGGCACGGATTCGACATGGGCGAGCGGGTCGTGGCGCGCTATCTATGGTCGCGAAAGATAATGCACGTCGATTGGCTCGCGTTGAGTCACCCCGACCTCGACCATTTCGGCGGTTTCGGCTTCGTTGCGCGCAATTTCAGCCCGCGCGAGTTCTGGACCGTGCCGGTTTCGCGTCCCGATCTTACGTACCTCGACCTGCTCGACGAACTGAAAGGGTTGAAGGTCCCGGTCCGATTCAAGGACGACTCGGCGCCTGCGCTTCACATCGGCTCGGCTACGCTCGAGGTGCTGAATGCGCCGCCAACGGCGAGTACGCCCCGCAACGACCGTTCGATGGTGCTCAGGATAAGCGACAGGCGCGAGGCATACCTGTTCACCGGCGATATCGAGGCCCCGGCCGAACGCGCGCTGCTGCGCGGAGGCCACGACTTGCGCGCGACGGTGCTCAAGGTGCCGCATCACGGCAGCCGCACCTCCTCGACGATGGACTTTATCGAGGCGGTCCATCCGAGCGTCGCCGTGATTTCGCTCGGCTATCGAAACCGGTTCCATTTTCCCGCCAAGTCCGTGCTCGCGCGTTACGCCCGCGAGGGCGCAAGGGTGCTCAGGACCGACCGGGACGGTGCGGTTCTGACCGAGGCTTCGAGCAACGTGCTCGAGTTGGAAAGCTATCGCAGCGGCGTTGCGATGCGCGTTGGTGCGGCAGGAATTTTGCGGCCCGAGCGTGTATCTCCAAACCCGTCCCCGAGCACCAATCCAGCCGGCGCCGGCGAGCATTAGCCACGTTGATTCAGCACGCGTTCAGGGTTGACCAAATGATATTGCTGTGGGAAACTCCGACGCGACGAAGGCTGCGGCTTGAGCAGCCCCGCCTTAATTCTACTGGTTTCCAAGAGCGTTTCGGAGGGAGTGTATGGCTGAACAAGCGCAGGCGACTGCTGAGACGGGACCGCGTCCGATAGTTCCGTTTCTCAAACTCGGCGCCGAGCCCCATCTGGTCGGATCGAAGTGCTCATGCGGCGCGATATTTCTGGATACCAAGCGCCTCGCGTGCTCGAAGTGCGGTTCGACCGGACCTTTTCAGACGATCAAGCTTTCGACGCGCGGCAAGGTCTACGTCTTCTCGGTCGTTCATCAGTCGTTTCCCGGGATCAAGACACCTTATATCACGGCAATCGTGGATCTGCCCGAAGGCGTGAGCGTGCGAACCAACCTGCTCGACCTCGACCCGCTGGCGCTCGAAAAGGATCCCAAGCCGCTGTTCGACATGCCGGTCGAGATGGTTACCCACGTCGTGGCGAAGGATCGCGAAGGGAACGACGTGGTGGCGTTTGCGTTCCGTCCGATCAAACACTAAGGCAACGGTTTGAACGCGGAAAAAATCTCACAGCAACAGAGACTTGGCATCGGCCAGGCCGCGAGGAGGCTTTGAAATGAGAAACGTCTACGTGCTCGGCACGGGGATGATTAAGTTCGGACGCTACCCCGAAAAGACCGTACCGGAACTTGGCGCCGAGGCGGCCCTTATCGCTCTGAAGGACGCCGGCGTCACCATCAAGGACGTGGAGATGTTCGCCTCGGGCAATCTCTATCAGTCCAACGCGATGGTGGGTCAGCGTATCCTGCAGCAGGTCGGCCAGACCGGTATCCCGGTTATCAACGTGGCCAACGCGTGCGCGACCGGTTCGACCGCGTTCCGCGAGGCGTACCTGTCGGTTGCATCGGGGATGTATGACATCGCGATGGCGGTCGGCGTGGAGCAGATGGGCAAGGCGGGTCTGCTCGGCGGCGGCGCTGGTGGCTCCGACCCTGCGTACTCGCCCGAGGGCAAGATTGGCTCGGGCCTGATGCCCGCGGTGTTCGGCCAGAACGGGATCGAGCACATGCGCAAGTACGGAACCAAGATGGAGCACTTCGCCAAGATCTCGGTGAAGTCCCATAAGCACGCCACCAAGAACCAGTTCTCGCAGTATCAGAACGAGGTGTCGCTCGAGGACGTGATGAACGCCCGGATGGTGGCGTATCCGAACACGCTCTATATGTGCTGCCCCACCGGCGACGGCGCCGCAGCGGCGATCCTGGTTTCCGAGGACAAGCTGAAGCAGTTTGCGGGCGGTCGCAAGCGTGCGAGGGTCGCGGCCTCGGTTCTTACTTCCGACCCGTGGACGGAGCGCGATCTCACGTTTCCCGACGTCAACACCCTGACAAAGCGTGCTGCCAAGCAGGCCTACGAGAAGGCCGGTCTCGGCCCCGAGGATATCGCGCTTACCGAGTTGCACGACTGCTTCGCAACCGCGGAACTGGTTCATTACGAAAACCTCTACCTCTGCAAGGAGGGTGAGGCCGGCAAGTTTATCGACGAGGGCGGCGGCGTACACCCGAGCCTAGGCGGCAAATCTCCGGTCAACGTCTCGGGCGGCCTGCTCTCCAAGGGCCATCCGCTGGGCGCGACCGGCGTCGCAAACATCTGCGAGGTCGTCTGGCATGTGACTCAGGACGAGCGCGCGAAGGCGCGCCAGGTTCCGAACGCCAAGGCTGGACTCGCCCACGTGATCGGGCTCGGCTCTGCCTGTACGATCCATATCCTGACCGTCTGAAATGGATCGCTGAGCCCAAATGGCGCACCGCAAAGGGGCCGCCTTCGGGCGGCCCTTTTTATTTACGCAGCCCAAAATTACATTTGGACGGGGTTAAGAAGGTTGGACACGGCGGAAAGGCGCGAGCTGACAACGGCGGAAAAGCTGGGCTATCCCGGCGACGCACGCCTGCTCGTCATCAATGCCGACGACTTCGGGATGTGTCACGATG
>JAJYMR010000405.1 GCA_021786815.1 Deltaproteobacteria bacterium | reverse complement strand
GACCGGCAATGACTGTGCGGCAGTCTCGCCGGCATCGACTAGGGCCCGAAAAGCATGGGAGCTCACAAGCATCAGTTTACCAGATCGCCTTTGGTCACCCGATCTGGCACCTGCCAAACCCCCCTCCGGGCCGGCAAGCGCTTTGGCACCCGTATCAACCTTGATCCCAGGAATGATCTCTTGCTGGGCGAGAGTGTCAGGCAAGGGCGTGCCGCTCGAACCGCACTGGCGGATCGTCTCGTCATACATGATGACGCCGCTGATGAATTCGCTTGCGCCGGGGGCTGTGAAAAGCAGTTCGCGATAGTCTCGGCGGGTCTCAGGTGTGGAAGGAATCTTCAGCTTTTCAAAACGCCTGGTTAAAGTGCCGACTGTCTCGTCCGCGGCCAGGATGCCCTTGCCATCCGCCACGAGCGCCTTAGCGACCGCTTCGGGGCCTTGAAACATCATGTCCATCTCCATAGGCATGTTCGGTCGTTGCGGGTGGCGCGAGCGACTTCTGCAAGGGAGCCGCAAGCGATCGTGTTACTTCAAGCCTTTATTAAACAGTCGAATTACGGGTTCACTCTGATTGTTGTGATCGTAGCCGAGAATACTCAGCGTGGCCGTACTCAGTTTGAAATAACGGCCACATAACGGCTCCAATCCGAGCCATCGTGCTATCAGGACGCGAAGGAGATGCCCGCTGGAGAACAAGAGTACGTTGCCCTGAACCTGCCGGATACGTGCAATAATCCGATCTGTCCGAATACCTACATCTTGCGGCGATTCGCCGTTGGAGCAGCCGTCGCGAAAAATTATCCAGCCGGGCTGCTTTGCAAGGATTTCATCGCGCTTCTTGCCCTCGTAATCGCCGTAGTTCCATTCAACGAGATCACGTTCGACTTCTGCCACCGGCCCGTAGCCGCAAAGCTCGCACGTTCGCGTCGCGCGTTGCAGAGGACTCGAGAACACTCTGGCAAACCGGACACGCTTCAACTGCTCACGAAGCCTGCGAGCCTGATTCTCACCCGCCACAGTCAGTGGGATGTCAGTCAAGCCGGTATGCTGCCCTGACAGAGTCCATTCGGTTTCACCGTGTCTAACCAGGTAAACATCGGGGAGCAGGTCGCCCACAAATACTCTCCTCTCCGCCAGTTGTGCCCGTTACTCGACGGGAACGGCCTTGATGTTCCAGATATCGCCGGCGTACTCGGCGATCGTGCGGTCGCTGGAGAATTTTCCGGAACAACCGACATTTGTTATCGCCTTACGCGTCCACCCGTCGACGTCCCGGTACAACGAACCAATCGCAGCTTGTGCCGTGGCATAGGCGGTCAGGTCCGCCAGATGCATGTAATAGTCCCCCTGCGTCAACAGCATGTCGCGGATCGGATTGAACACCCCCGGTTCATCATGGCTGAAGTGATCCGAGAAGATCAGATCCAGTGCGGCTCGCGTCTCGGGCTCATTATGGTAGTGCCAGTTGGGATCGTACCACCCACGGCTGCTTGCGACTTGTTCGGCAGTGAGGCCGAAGAGAAAGAAGTTTTCTTGGCCAGCTTCCTCGGCCATCTCGATCGTCGCCCCATCGCGCGTGCCAATAGTCAAGGCCCCGTTCATCATGAACTTCATGTTGCCGGTGCCACTGGCCTCATAGCCGGCTGTCGAGATTTGTTCCGAGATGTCGGTAGCCGGAATCAGCCGCTCGGCGAGAGTGACGCTGTAATTCGGGACGAAGACAACCTTCAGTCGCCCGCGCAGGGCCGGGTCGGAATCGATTGTCGCGCCAACCTGATTGATGAGCTTGATGATTAGCTTGGCGAGCCGATACGCAGGCGCCGCCTTGCCAGCGAAGAAGAAGGTGCGGGGCGGGGTCGTCAGATTCGGATTGTTGCGCAGCCGGTCGTAGAGCATGACGATATGCAGCACATTGAGAAGTTGACGTTTGTACTCGTGAATGCGCTTGATCTGGCTGTCAAAAAGCGTGGCCGGATCAACAATCTGTCCGGTCGCCGATTTGAGCCAGTCGGCGAAACGCGCTTTGGCGGCCTGCTTAGCCTCGCGGAACTTTGCACGGAAAGTGGAATCGTCGGCCAGCGGCACGATCCTGCGCAGCTGGCCAAGATCGCCGATCCAGCCGTCGCCGAGGGCGTCCGTAACCAAGCGGGCCAGCGCCGGGTTGGCCAGCAGCAGCCAGCGGCGAGGGGTGACCCCGTTGGTCTTGTTGTTGAAACGATCGGAGAACATATCGGCGAAGTCAGGCACCAATCGTTTGCGGATCAGATCGGAGTGAATCGCGGCAACTCCGTTGATACTGTGCGTACCGACGATGGCCAGATTAGCCATCCTCACCTGCTGCGTCGGACCCTCCTCGATAAGGCTCATCCGTCGAACTCTGTTGTCGTCGCCGCTATAGCGCCGGCGAACACTGTCGAGAAATCGCCGGTTGATCTCGTAGATGATCTCGAGAAGTCGCGGACAGATCATCTCGAAAAAGCGCGCAGGCCACTTCTCAAGAGCCTCGGGCAAGAGCGTATGGTTCGTGTAGGCCAAGGTACGGACCGTCAGGTCCCACGCCTGGTCCCAACCAAGTCGCGCTTCGTCGAGCAGGATACGCATCAGTTCGCCAACAGCCATCGCCGGATGCGTATCGTTCATCTGGATCGCGACCTTGTCGGGAAAAGCGCTCCAATCCTCGTTCGTACGCCGAAAGCGGGCCACGATATCGGCTAGCGAGCAGCAGACGAGGAAATACTCCTGCAGGAACCGCAGCGCCTGGCCGGCCATCCTGGAATCATCCGGATACAAGACCCTCGTGACCGTTTCGGCAGCCATGCGATCCAGGATGGCTCCGACGAAATCCCCGGAACTGAACTCGCCGAAATCGAAAAATTCGGGCGAGGTCGCCGCCCACAGCCGAAGCGTGTTGATATTGCGGCCGCCGAAGCCGACAACGGGACGGTCGTAAGGCACGCCGAGCAGGTGTCCGCGGGTATCCGGCACGGCACGGAGCGTTTCGCCTTCCAACCGAAAGGAACAGCCCACGGCAATTTGCATCGTCTCTTCGGGGCGCGCCACTTCCCAGGGATCCGGACGCTTCAGCCAATGGTCCGGGAATTCGACTTGATAGCCGTTCTGAATCTCCTGCCGGAAGATGCCGTACTCGTAGCGCAGCCCGTATCCCATAGCGGGGATCGAAAGGCTTGCCAGCGAGTCCATGAAACACGCGGCGAGCCGTCCCAGCCCGCCATTGCCCAGGCCGGCATCGGGCTCGGCGTCGATCACTTCTGTCCAGTTCTGACGCGGGTCCGAACGCAAATCGTCGCGAACGAATCGCTCAACGCCGAGATTGATTATGTTATGAATCAGCGTGCGGCCGATCAGGAACTCCATCGACAGGTAATAGATCCGCTTCGCGTTGGTTCGTTGGTACGTCTGCTCGGTAAGCAGCCACCGCTGCGTAAGCAAATCGCGCAATGCGCGTGCGACCGCCTCGAAGCGTTGGCGTTCGCTGGCGTCCTGCATTGAAACCGCATGATCGAACACCACATGCCGATCATAGTTGTCGGTGCCGGTGAAGCGGAGCTTTCCGCATTCGTAGCGTGCGAGCGCGCGTGGGTCGGTTTCTTTGGAAACGGGATTCTCCATTCTGACGCACCCCTGGTGCGGTGCTGTGGTGTTTGATCCTGAATTCAGACGTTGTCAGCGGAGGTGTCGGCCCGCCGAGCACGGGTATCGGCGCGACCATCCCATTGCCACTCACGTATCTCCGGCATATCGTCGCCGTATTGCGCGATATACTGCTTGTGATCCTGCAGCTTGTCGCGAATAGCCTGCTTTGCGTATGCTGCTCGCTCCGCAAGCATCGGAACCCTGTCGATGACCTCGTTGACAAGTGAAAACCGATCCATGTGGTTGAGCACGACCATGTCGAACGGCGTGGTCGTGGTACCTTCCTCGATATAGCCGCGAACATGGAGATTGCGATGGCCCGCGCACCGGTATGTCAGGCGATGGATGAGCCACGGATAACCGTGGAAAGCAAAGACGATCGGCTTGTCGATAGTGAAGAGCGCGTCGAACTCGCTGTCAGGGAGTCCATGCGGATGTTCACTCGGTGACTGGAGCGTCATCAGGTTGACCACGTTGACCACGCGCACCTTGAGTTGCGGAACGTGTGTCCGAAGCAGATCGACGGCGGCGAGCGTCTCGAGCGTCGGAACGTCTCCGCAACACGCCATTACCACGTCCGGTTCTCCGCCCTTGTCGTTGGATGCCCATTCCCAGATGCCGATCCCCGCAGTGCAATGCTTTATGGCCTGATCCATCGAGAGCCACTGCGGCGCAGGCTGTTTGCCAGCGACGACTACATTGACGTAGTTGCGGCTTCGCAGGCAGTGGTCGGTAACCGATAGGAGGCAGTTGGCGTCCGGCGGCAGATAGACGCGCACGACTTCGGCTTTTTTGTTCACGACGTGATCGATGAAGCCGGGATCCTGATGGGAGAAGCCGTTATGGTCCTGGCGCCAAACGTGCGAGCTAAGGAGGTAGTTCAGCGACGCAATCGGCCGTCGCCACGGGATGTGATTACATACCTTCAGCCACTTGGCGTGCTGATTGAACATCGAGTCGATAATGTGGATGAAGGCTTCATAGCAACTGAAAAATCCGTGTCGGCCTGTCAGCAGGTAGCCTTCCAACCATCCCTGGCACTGATGCTCGCTCAGAAGGCCGGGCGTCGTGCCCCAATGGCCCAGCAGCCGTGGCTTGATATGCTCGCGCCTGAGAGGTTCCTTCAGCAGAGGATTGTCCAGCAAGTAGATTTGACCGACCGACAGGTAGTTTGAAGCACGCCAACAGGCGTCGATTTGCGCGAGCAGACGGTCGTCGAGTGTTGTTGACATATTCAGCTCGATGACAAGCGCGAAAACGCGGGATCCCGCTCGCCACTAAGGCTACCGTTGCCAGATACATGGACCTATTGGACCTTGGTCCAATAGCTTGACGACGATTCCCCTTGTCATACTCGCCCCTGTTGGCCGCGTGCCTTGAAGAATGATCCCGTTTGGCTCGGTGCAAGCGCGTGGCGATGTCACCGATTACGCCATCGATTGAGCCGATAAGCCGGACAGCCCCGCGATTCGCGGGCGGATGGCAACGAACGGAGCGGGCGCAGGGAAGGCACAGCCGCTATTCCGTTGCGAGTTGCATGCTTTGCGCCCTTGTCGGTTCGTTCGAAGGCGCAAGGCCACAGGGACGCCGAGGTCGCGCTAGTACCGGGACTTTTCGGACGGAGTCCATAGGCGATGTCGAGGAGAGCGATCTTTGTCACAGTGACGGCCGTGGTTGCAGGCGGCGGCGTGGCCGCGTGGCTGATACTTTCGAGGCCGGCACTGCCTCCAGGGTTCGCGGGTGGCAATGGCAGACTCGAAGCCAAGCAGATCGATATCGCGACGAAATATCCTGGGCGGATCAAGCAAGTTCTCGCCGACGAAGGAGACATGGTCAACGCCGGGCAAATCGTCGCGACCATGGATACCGAGCCTCTCGAGGCCCAGTTGCGTAACGCAGAGGCAAAGATCAAGGAGGCTGAGGACAACCGCCGCACTGCGCTGGCGAATGTCGCCGTCAAGCAGAGCGAGTTTGTTTATTCCGAGAAGGAGTACAAGCGCTCCAGCGGGCTGGTCGGGCGCGGGGCTGTAAGCGAACAGGAGAGAGACATCGACCTTTCTCGCATGGAGATGGCCCGCTCGGCTTTGGTCGGCGCCAAAGCTCAGGCGGTGCGAACGAAATCCGCAATCGATGCCGCAGTGGCGGAGGCTGAAAGGTTGAAAGCGGAAATCAAGGACAGCGTGCTGAAGGCTCCCGTCAGAGGGCGGATACAGACACGTCTGGCGGAGCCTGGCGAGGTTTTGCCGGCCGGCGGCAAGGTACTGACACTTGTCGATCTGAGCGACGTGTATATGTATGTCTTCCTGCCCGAGCGAGACGCCGGAAAAGTAGCCTTGGGGTCGGAAGCGCGAATAGTTCTTGATGCCGCCCCTGAATATCCAATCCGAGCGTCTGTGTCATTTGTTTCGCCCAGTGCGCAGTTTACGCCCAAGACGGTCGAGACGGCGGAAGAGCGCCACAATCTGACGTTTCGCGTGAAGCTGCAGCTCGACGCGAAGCGTCTGCGCCAATTCGAACCCTACGTGAAGGTAGGCATTCCAGGCATGGGCTACGTGCGCTTTGACCAAAAAGCTCCGTGGCCGCCGATGCTGCAGGTGAAATCCGTGATGCCCGGGGAGCTCTGGAAGCCCACCGGTTCAACCAATTCAACCGATTCGAAGTAATGAACACCAGCGCGCCAGAAATCGCGGAGAGCGGCGCGAGCCTGTCCTCGGTTGCGAGCCTGAAGGAAGTCACCCAGCGTTACGGAAGGGTCGCGGCGCTCGACGGGGTCGATCTGGACATCCCTGCGGGCAGGATGATTGGCCTGATAGGCCCGGACGGGGTGGGAAAATCCACCCTGCTAGGCATCGTCGCCGGCGTTCGACGAATACAGAGTGGAAAGGTCACCGTGCTTGGCGGTGACATTGCCGACACGCACTTTCGCAATTCGGTGTTCTCGCGCGTCGCGTATATGCCGCAGGGACTCGGGAAGAACCTTTATCCGACCCTGTCGATCTTCGAGAATGTTGACTTCTTCGGCCGGCTCTTCGGCCAATCGCGCGAAGAGCGCGAGTGGCGAATTCAGGAATTGCTGGCCAGCACCGATCTTACGCCGTTTCGAGATCGTCCGGCGGGAAAACTGTCCGGCGGAATGAAGCAGAAGCTCGGGCTCTGCTGCTCGCTGATTCACGATCCCGATCTTCTCATCCTCGACGAGCCGACCACTGGCGTTGACCCACTCGCGCGCCGGCAGTTCTGGGAACTGATCGACCGTATCCGGTCGCGTCGTCCAGGGATGAGCGTGCTTGTCGCGACTGCCTATATGGACGAAGCGGAGAGATTCAGCTGGCTGGTGGCGATGAACGCCGGCAAGGTGCTCGCGACAGGAAGTCCTGAGGAACTCAAGCGCGACACGAGCGAGAAGACGCTCGAAAGAGCCTTCATCAAGCTTTTGCCGGAGGAGCTGCGCCGCGGGCACAAGGAACCTGAGATTTCGCCCTGGCAGCCCACCGGAGGAACGCCGGCCATCGAAGCTCACGGTCTTACCCAGAGATTCGGGACATTCACTGCCGTTGATCATGTCAACTTCCGCATCGAGCGCGGCGAGATTTTCGGATTTCTCGGCTCCAACGGATGCGGCAAGACCACGACGATGAAGATGCTCACCGGGCTGCTCCCGCCCACTGAAGGGACTGCTCTGCTCTTCGGCCACCCGGTCAAGGGCGGGGACGTGGAGACGCGCCGGCGAGTCGGCTTCATGTCGCAGGCCTTCTCCCTCTATACCGAGTTGACGGTACGGCAGAATCTGCTGTTGCACGCTCGCCTTTTCGATATTCCCGAGGACGCGGCGTACAAGCGTGTCGATGAGATGCTGGCGCGGTTCGCGCTGGAGCCCACCGCTGACACTCTTGCCGAGAGCTTGCCACTGGGCATCCGCCAGCGGCTTTCTCTCGCGGTTGCCGTCATCCATGAACCGGAGATGCTGATCCTCGACGAGCCGACATCCGGAGTCGACCCTGTCGCGCGCGATGGATTTTGGCAACTACTCATTCGGCTATCGCGCGAAAATGGTGTGACGATCTTTCTGTCCACGCATTTCATGAATGAGGCTGAACGATGCGATCGCATGTCGATGATGCATGCGGGCAAGGTGCTCGCCCAGGGTCCGCCTGCCCAGTTGGTCGCGGAACGGAAGGCAAAGAACCTTGAGGAAGCCTTCATCGGGTACCTCGAGGAAGCCGCTGAAAAGTCGGGCAGCAGGGCTGCACCGCCGGCTCCCGCCGTCGAAGAAGAAAGCGCTCGCCGCCCAGGCACGTCTTCGGAGACGCAAAGTACGTTCAGCCTGGGCCGTATCTGGGCATTTGCTCGTCGCGAAGCCGTGGAACTGCGGCACGACTCCGTGAGGCTGGCCTTCGCCATCTTTGGCCCGCTGCTCCTGATGATCGTGTTCGGCTACGGAATCTCGCTCGACGTGGAGCATCTGCCGTTCGCGATCCTGGATTTCGATGGCACCGCGACCAGCCGCCTTTATGCGGACGGCTTTCGCGGCTCGATCTACTTTGACGAAAAGCGACCACTGCGAAGCTACGACCAGCTTGACCGGCGGCTTCGAGACGGAGAACTCCGCCTGGCTGTGGAAATTCCCGCAGGGTTCCAGAGGGACTTGCGTCGGGGTCGCCAGCCGGAGGTCAGCGCGTTTCTCGACGCGGCCATACCGTTCCGTGCTGAAACGGCGCTCAGCTACGTCGAGTCCGTGAACGACGAATTCATCACGCACCTGCGCGAGGCCAAAGGCCTCCTGCCAGTCTCCAAACCGGTGAAGTACGAGACCCGGGCGCTGTTCAATCAGCAATTCAAAAGCATCTACGCGATGGTGCCGGCGGATATCATGCTGCTTCTCATACTGATTCCAAGCATGCTCACCGCTCTCAGCGTCGTACGTGAGAAAGAGCTTGGCTCGATCGCCAACTTCTACGCCGCTCCCGCCACCCGGCTTGAATTCCTTGTCGGCAAACAGCTGCCCTATATCGGTGTATCGCTCATACAATTCGCGACTCTGGTGGTTATCGCGATACTCCTCTTTCAGGTGCCGGTGAAGGGCAGTTGGCCAGTCTTGTTGGGCGGCGGACTGATCTACGTTTTGGCGAGCACGGGCTTCGGCCTGTTGATATCGGTCTTCGCCACGACGCAGACGGCTGCTATCTTCGCCGCCGCAATAATCACCATTCTTCCGGCCGTGCAGTTTTCGGGCATGTTTGTGCCGGTCTCTTCACTGACCGGGGCGGCATGGTTCGCCGCTAGGATTTTCCCAAGCACCTATTTCCAGGCGATTAGCGTGGGCGCTTTCACCAAGGCCCTTGAGATCCAAGAACTGTGGCGTAATCTCGTCGCCCTCTGCGTGCTCGCCCTTATCTACTTTGTCGCATCGGTTGGGTTGCTGGAAAAGCAGGAGCACTGACCGGATGCGCCATCTACTGCATATTTTTCAGCTGGGGGTCAAAGAGCTGCTAAGCCTGGCCCGCGACCCGGTGTTGCTGTTTCTCATCCTCTACTCATTCACGTTCTCCGTGTACACGCCCTCGAAGAGCGCGGTGATGGACGTGGTCAATGCTTCGGTAGCGGTCGTGGACGAAGACGACTCGGCTGTCTCTCGCCAGATACGAGACGCCTTTTTGCTCCCATTATTCCTGCCCGCGGTGAGGATTCCGTTCAGTCAAATCAATCGCGCTCTGGACGAAGGAGAATACACGTTCGTCATCGACATTCCCCCGAAATTCCAGCACGACCTCACCAAGGGCGTCACGCCAACGGTTGAGATTATTACCGACGCTACTGCGATGAGCCAGGCGGGACGAGGGCCGGGTTATATTCGTAAAATCATAAACAAGGAAGTGGAACCCTACTGGTCTGGTAAGGGGAAGGCGAGCAATCGCGAACTAGTGCGCCTGGTGACACGCGCACGATTCAATCCCAACATGCAGCAGGGCTGGTTCGTTGCGGTCAACCAGATCATCAACAATATCTCGGTCCTAGCCATATTTCTCACCGGCGCGGCCGTCCTACGGGAACGCGAGCACGGAACGGTCGAGCACCTTCTCGTCATGCCGCTCCACCCGTATGAGCTGATGTTCGCAAAGATTTGGGCGAACGGAGCGGTCGTGGTGGGCGCGGCGATGGCCTCGCTGTTTGTCGTGGTGAAGGCAGCGATAGGCGTTCCCGTCGCGGGCTCAATCTGGCTTTTCCTGGAAGGTCTGGGAGTTTATCTGTTTTCCGTCACGGCGCTTGGAATCATGCTCGCGACGATGGTGCGCTCGATGCCTCAGTTCGGGTTGTTAGCGTTCCCGGTGTTTATTGTCATGAGCCTGTTATCGGGTGGCCAGACACCGCTCGAGAGCATGCCGATTGCGCTCCAAAAGATCATGCAGTTCGTGCCATCGACGCATTTTGTCAGTTTTTCTCAGGCGGTGCTGTTCAGAAACGCCAACTTCGGCATGGTGTGGCGCGACATGCTGAAAATGTTTGTTATAGGGTGCGCGTATGTCGCATTCACCCTTACGAGATTCAGAAAGATGCTAGCCGCGATTCAGTAGGTAATCAGGATGACTACAAGGACGCGCAGACAGCTGATGACTTGCATACTGCTGGCGCTGCTAGTGGTGGCAATTGGGCTGACAGGCTGTGCGCCGACCGCTGAACCGCAGGGCTTTTGGGGCAAGGTCTGGAGCCTCGAGGTTGGACCAGACTACCGGGCGCCGGAGTTGAGACCGCCGGAAACCTTTCGCTCGCAAGTCGGCCCCTCGGAGGCGGCTTCGCTTGCGGATTTGCCGTGGTGGAGGGTATTTGACGACGAGTCGCTGAAGAGGCTTATCGCCACGGCCCTGGTTCATAACTACAACCTTCAGGCGGCCGTTGCCCGCGTGGACGAGGCGCGGGCATGGGTCTGGGTAGCGGCGTCGCCGCTATATCCGCATATCGGGTATGAGGGACAGGCCTCGCGCGAGAAGGTGTTTTTCCCGGCGCGGCTGGAGAACGCGGAGAACCCGACCTTCAACTCTTTTGCTGGGCTGTTCAACGTCGTGTGGGAGCTGGACGTCTGGGGCCGCATCCGGCGCTCTACGGAAGCGGCACGCGCGAATCTGTTCGCGCAGGAGTACGTCCGCCGCGGCGTCATATTAACCCTGGTGAGTGACGTTGCGGCAGGCTACTTTCGATTGCTCGAACTCGATCGCGAGCTGGCGATAGCTGAAGAGAGTTCACGAACCTACAAGAAGACGCTCGAACTGTTCACTCAGCGCTTTGAGGCCGGAAAGGACAGCAGACTGCCCGTGGTCCGCGCCCAGGCAGCGTACGATTCGAGTATTGCAACTATTGCGAGCCTGAAGCGCGCGATTGCTCAGGAAGAGAATGTTCTCAGTGTGCTGAGCGGAGCGTATCCAGAAGAGATCGAGAGAAAAACACCGCTCAGCGGGCACGCTGCGCCGCCTGTCCCGGTCGGCCTGACCAGCGCTCTGATGCAGCGACGCCCCGATTTGCTCGAGGCGGAGCAAACGATGATGCGCGCGAATGCGCAGGTCGGGGTCGCAATGGCGGATTTCTTCCCGCGAATAGGACTGTCCGCACTGTATGGCGGGCAGACACAGAATATCGACCAGATACTCAATAGTGACTTCAGCATCTGGAGCATCTTCGGTGGGATCGCGGGCCCAATCTTTCAGGGCGGCCAGCTGCTTGGAACCTACTATGCGCAACAGGCTTTCTGGGACGACAGCGTTGCGCAGTACAAACAAAAAGTGCTGGTGGCATTTCAGGAAGTATCGGATACGTTGATCGCGCAGAAAACGCTGGCCGCTCAGCGAGCGGCCCAGGAGAGCCAGGTGGCGGCTCTGAAGGAAGCCGTAAGTCTTGCGCTCCTGCGGTACGACGTTGGAAGGGCAAGCTACTTCGAGGTACTGGAGGCGGAGATGTTACTATTTCCAGCGGAAGACGCACTTGCCCAGACCGAGCGGGACCAGTTCCTCGCGGTTATCGACCTCTATAAGGCATTGGGCGGCGGGTGGAGGTTGGGCGATGCCGAGTGGATACCCAGCACCCAGCGATAGCTGACCCGCCAAACGCTCGTTCAAAAGGTGGCCTGAAATGGCGATAAAAAAAACGGCGACAATCATGCTGATGCAACTCGCGTTGGGGCTCCTACCCGCGGTGGTGGCATCTGGCCAGGGCTCGGCGCTGGAGCCCTCGGCGGCTGAAATCGACAGTAGTGCGACAGCCGCCTTGAACCAACTTTATTCGCAGAACGAAACGGCGAAAGAACTTGGAGCGAAGGCCAGGGCGGTGCTTGTGTTTCCGGCAATCAGAAAGGCGGCCTTCCTGGTCGGTGTCCAGTACGGCTTTGGGGCATTGCGCAGAGGTCGCCGGACGCTTGGCTATTATCGTACCGGTGCCGCCTCCTATGGATTCCAGGCCGGCGTCAAGCAATTCGGCTATGCACTGTTCTTTATGACGGATTCCGCTCTGGCATACCTCGATACGAGTGGAGGATGGGCCATCGGAACAGGGCCCAGCGTCGTAGTGGTGGACCAGGGAGTCGCCCGGTCGCTGACGACGACAAGCTTGCGGGCTGATGTGTATGCATTCGTGTTCGACCAGAAGGGTCTGATGGGCGGAATCGGCCTCGAGGGCTCGAAGATCACGAAGATCACGCCGAGCAGGTAGCGACAGGGAAACGCACGCTGTGGCTGCAGTCGAACATTTCTGGATTGCCGGCCTTTTGGGGCGCCGTGAGCACCTTGAACTGCATCCTCGGCTTTCGCAACTCGCGATCAGGGTCCTGCTGCTGGAAGATCACTGGCGAAGGCCGGCCTGGGTCAGACTTGGCACATGCCTAGGGTGCCGTCGGGGTTCCTTGTACCCGTTCGGCTTCTGACGCTTGGGCAGTTTGACTTTCTGGCGGGGCAGTTCCTTGTATCGAATCACGCTGAGAAGGTGGCTGATGCAATTCAGGCGGGCACGGCGCTTGTCGTCCGCGTCCACAATGTACCAGGGTGCAGTCTTCGTATCAGTAGCGGCGAACATCTCATCACGTGCGCGGGAATAATCGTACCAGCGGCGGTGTGACTCAAGGTCCATCGGGCTCAGCTTCCAGATCTTCCGCCCGTCGTTGACACGAGACTTGAAACGCCGGGTCTGTTCTTGCTGGCCAACCTCGAACCAGTATTTGATGAGGATAATCCCGGATCGGATGAAGGCATCCTCTACCTCGGGGCACATCCTGAGGAAGTACCTGGCTTGCTCCTGGGTGCAAAAACCCATCACGCGTTCGACGAGCGCACGGTTGTACCAGCTACGATCGAAAATTACGATCTCTCCCGCCGCGGGCAGATGAGCGATATACCGCTGAACGTACATCTGCGAGCGTTCGCGTTCGGTGGGCGCCGGTAGCGCGACAAGTCTGAAGACACGTGGGCTAACGCGCTCAGTGAGGCACTTGATCGCCCCGCCTTTTCCGGCGGCATCGCGTCCCTCGAAGAGAATGACTATCTTAAGGCCTTTGTGCTTTACCCACTCCTGGAGCTTGACGAGTTCCACATGAAGACCTCGCAGCGTCTTCTCAAAGTTTTTACGCTTCAGTTTCATCGAATGATAAGCCCGAAGTCGCGCTTTTCATTTCTAAATTGTAACTTCGGCAAAGCGTTGAACACAGCGCGAGGGCGCCGTCCGAACGCCAACCGGTGCTGGCGATGTGCCAGCGGCTCTCGACGCATCGCGACGGAAGGCGGCTATGGCGGCGCGGCAGCGGAAAGACTATTTGACTGTGTAGCCGCGCGCTTCAAGGCAGGCAGCCATCGCTCGCCGGTACGCCATTACTTGCTGGTTGTGCTGTGCGGCGGCCGACGACTGAGCCTCTGCTTGGCGTTGAACTGATTGCTGCCTTCGCTCATCGCGGCGGCGAAATGCGCCTGCCAGTCCCCCCATCGCCGCGCCGGCAGCGGCGCCCTTGCCGGCGTCTCCCGTTATGGCACCACCGACGGCGCCAAGTGCTGCGCCCCGCCCAGCGCCTCTGGCGACATGGGGCTGTGACGGGCGATATGTTTGTTCCGTCGCGGAGGTTGCAGGCGGGTTTGTCGTGCGAGGCCGAGTGGGATCGAACCCCGTCTGCCTTACGGCCCAGGAGTGGCACTCGTAGCGATCCTTGTCCTGCTGCTGCTGACTCTGTCCCTTGGCCGCATATATGAAAAGATCCCCCGTCTGAGCGCCGACGAGTCCGACGATCATGATCGAAGACAGCGCAATAGCTGCAATGGTTAGAGGGCGCATCATGGTGTTTTCTCTATGACGAACAATCGTCAAGCGTGGATATTTCATCCACAGTCTCCTCGAAGCGACACGGCAGGGCATTACGATGGAATGCGGTTCGCGTCCGCTGTTGCTCCAGTTTCCGCAATCAATATCGTGCAGCCGAGGCAAGCCGATTGTGCGTCTTGAGCGTGACTCGCACCAGTTGGACTTTGGTCCTATGGAGCGAAGCGTTGTTGATGTGATGCGGCCCGCGGGGCGCGTAGGTTGCGCACACGAGATCCTCACGACGGTCCCCTGCCACGGGGAGGCGAACCGCGAAATACGGCATTCGCGGCTCAGGCCGAGAGCGGCGCGGCAATCCGGCGACGCGAATTCGGGCAGGTTTTCGACGAGGCGACGGGCACGCTGGTGAAGGAATGGCTCCGGAAACTTGCGGGTTGACAGGCGATGCCCCGCCGAGGGCGCGTTAGCGACCAGTGTCCGGAGTTGGAACTTGTTGACGTAAGGCGCGCCCTGACGCTCGAATGATTCCCGGCAGGATCTGCATGACGTGCGAAGAGCGGCGAGGGAGCCAATCAACCCTCGCCGCTCGCGACGTTGCCCTAGCCGTTCGTCGTCTACAGCGCGGCACTCTGCGAGCCCGCGCCCAGTTGAACCATGCGCCGCGCCAATTTCTCTGCCCAGTAATTCATCACACTCTCGGCGTCACCCCATTGGACTTGAGCTGCCTGGCTTACTGCCATGCCGCCCATGCGCTCGTCGACAGACTCTGCCATAAGCTGGCCGCTGACCGAGTCGGCAATTTTACCCGCGGCCTCGGCCGAGCCGGCGAAGGCGGCGTGACCGGTCGCCAGTGACTGCGCGTAGTTCAGAATACGAGCCTGTGGAATAACAACTGAAATGCTGCGCAGACCAGCGGTAGCCGCAGAAGCATTGATAAGTGCGACACGTATAGTCATCACGCCCGGCCCTGGTGTATCAACCATAGTGAAATGCTTCTCGAGGCTCTGCTTAAGTGCATTGTAGAAGTACGAGCACAGCATTCTCTGGTCACCGGGAGATACTGTGGAATCCGCAGTGTCCCACAACTCCACTGGGTGGAGCAAAACCTTGTTGTAGTCACTCCATTTCACGGTGGGACTGATATAGACGTACGCCGCTTGGCCATGATTGCCGGGTTGAAGCAGCGACGCGTCACCGCCTAGGAAGTGACTGGCTCCGGTCAGCGCTTGCCCGTTTGCCGTCTCCTCCATCAGTTGCGGTTGACCCTGGACGGTAGCCGAGCCGCAGGCAGCAAGAACGGTCGCCAATAGCAGGCTACCAGCTAACCGTCCACTGGCTATTACCCTTCTCGTTATGTGTGAGGGCGTTCTTGAAGGAGCCTCATTCATGTTCATTGCTGTCCTCCAAAATACTTAAAGGTCATCGTCTACCGCGCGGCTCACTCGCCGCTAATATGGACCCCGAAGGTCGTATCGCCAATTGGACCTTGGTCGTATCGGCGCTCGGTTGGCGCCGCAGAGCGACGGGCCGCGCATGCGCCTTCTTCGCGTCGCGCCAGATAACGGGCGTCGGAGTAGTCAGCGCGTCGAACGCGCAGACCGCCACGTCGGCGAGCGGGTACTCCCGCTCATTAGACCTTGGTCTAATGGAAAAGAACTCGCACGCAGGGACAAGATGTAAAATGTAATCGGAGTCGGGGAGAGATAACGAGGCACGGAGACGATGCGCAGTGTGGCTGCCCCCAAAAATGCACGGCGACTTGCGGCGGGAAGGTCAGCTCTCCGCGGAGCCAAAACGTTTCAGCCAGGCAGCCAACCAACCGTGCTCATCGTCGATGACGACGCGTCACTCCTCCGCTCACTGGGCAGGCTCGTTTCACTCGCAGGTTATCGAGTCGAAACGTTCAGCCAGCCGTCCGCGCTTCTCGCGAGTGAAATACCGACGCATAACGCGTGCATGCTTGTCGACGTGCTGATGCCGGAAATGAACGGTGTCGAATTGTGCGAGGCGCTCACGAAGTCAGGCCGGGACCTGCCGGCGATCCTTATCACTGGAAAGAGCGCGGAGGAGATTCGGCCGCTAATCGAGCGATCGCCTGCCGTAGAGGTCCTATACAAGCCAGTTGACGAAGGACCCTTGCTTCGAGCGATCGAGCGAGCGGTAGCCCTGTCGAAGACGCGGACGCCGCGGAACTGAGGCCGCTCGCCGAGTCAGTGTTTTTCTGGCTGTCTCCTTCGGGCGCATAACGCGCGGCAAGTCGGCATCCTCCGAGAGCAGATCGCCATTCTCGTAGACGCGTCTGAGCTTCAGGCAGTCCGCATGCATACGTCTGAGTCATAAATTCAGTTCGAGCGAAATTGCCCTCCGGGGCGGCGGTCTCCGATGGCATGTCCGTTGCTCATGAAACCATACGAATTTTCGAGCCAATCGGCTGTCGCAGATAGGTGAGTTCCGCCGCTCCCGCACGCGCTTGCCGCGGCAGTTTTATATGCTCGCGATTCTCAACGAGCGCGGTGAAATCATCGCGGTAAAGCCTGGGTCTCGCGACCCAGTCCCTACCAGCCCATTCCTTCATAAAGACGCGCCGCACGGGTCGAATTACCTCGAATTATGCGAGCGCATGAACTCGAGTCCGGTATCGGCTCAGATTGCATCTGGGATTCGCGACGTGCTCGACGGCCTTCGGGAACGGTTTTGTCTTGAATACGAGGACAAAACGGCGGATGCGGAGCGATGGTGCCGGATTACCGTTATGCGTTTCGACGACTCCGGCAAAATCCGCGCTTTGGTGTTGCACGAAACGTTGGACGAAGTCATCAACGCGAGCGCAGGTCTGGAGTTTGAGGACCTGTTTGCGGATTTTACCGCGACGCTTATGCGGACAAACGCTCACGAGATTGACGACGAAATTGAGCGATGGCTCGGCAGGATAGGGCTCGCACTGGAGCTCGACCGCACCACTATCGCTCAATTGAATCGCGACGGTCAGAACCCGGTCGTGACTCACGCATGGGCTCGCGAAGGTGTTCAACCCATTCCCGTCGGGCTCGAAGTTGCAACCGTGATGCCGTGGCTTACTCGCAAGGCCATGCGAGGGGAGTCTGTTGTCTTTTCAGATGAACAGGAGCTGCCCCTCGAGGCGCGCCCCGATCTGGAATGGGTGGTGCGTCTGGGAGGTATCTCTTCACACGTGATGGTTCCGCTCACAGTCGCAGGGGTCGTTCACGGCGCCGTGGGTTTTGGTTCGATATACCGCCGAAGACCGTGGTCTCCCCGCAGTATCAGGCGCTTGCAGATGGTGTCGGAGGTCTTTGGCAGCGCGCTGCTCAGAAAGCGCATCGCGGTCGAGAATATCCGGCTCGCAAACGAGATTCACCAGGTCTCGCGGGCAGCGACGATGGGTGAGATGACCGCGGCTCTGGCGCACGAGCTGAACCAGCCGCTCGCTGCTATCTTGAACAATTCGAGAGTGGTCCAACGTCTGCTGGCGGCGAAATCACCGGACCTGAACGAGATTCGAGCCGCCCTCGACGATATCGTCCGCGACAATGCCCGCGCCGTCGAAATTGTGCGCGACGTGCGTTCAGTATTTCAGCCCGGCGAAGCGAAAATGTCGCCGGTCGACATGAAACAGGTCCTGCAGGACATCAAACGGATGGTCAGTGCCGACGCGAAGACCAGGAATATCGCGCTATCGATAAATTCGTCTGATAGGCTCGCGCCAGTCATTGGCGATAGACCCCACCTGATTGAAGTGCTTCTGAACCTGATTCTCAATGCCTTCGACGCGGTCTGTGAGAGCGACAACGGACCGCGCGAAGTCACTGTAGTCGCCGAGGAACGCTCACCTGGCGAACTGCGCGTCTCGATTCGTGACTCCGGCCGCGGAATCGATTCCGAAGCGTTGGCGCACCTGTTCGAGCCGTTCTTTACGACCAAATCCTCCGGAATGGGCATGGGGCTAACCATCGCGCGTTCCATCGTCCACAACCACGGCGGCAGGCTTTGGGCGGTTCAGAACCCTGACCGCGGCGCGACCTTCGAATTTACCCTGCCGGCTCAGCCGGCCGCGAGGATCCGCGCATGACCGTGGCTACCGGTTGGCGAAAAGACGTTCCGATAAAAGTCGCCGTCATCGACGACGACGAATCCGTGCGGAGATCGCTCGCGCGTTTGCTCAAGTTGGCGGCGATGCGGCCGGTGATCTTTCGCTCGGCGCGCGAGTTCCTGGAGGATCCGGATCGCGGGGAAATCGATTGTGTCGTGAGCGATATCCGGATGCCGGGTATCGACGGCTTCATGCTGCAGGAAACAGTGCTCGAATCCCTCCCATTTATTTCATTCGTTTTAATCAGCGGCTACGGCGACGTCCCGACCGCGGTCAAAGCGATGAAGGGTGGCGCAGTGGACTTCCTTGAGAAGCCGGTCGATCCCAAGGAGTTGCTGGCGGCGATTCAGCGTGCCTCCGCGCGCAGCCGCGAATTGCGCGTGGCCGGAGAGCAACTCGAAAGTCTCCGCCGCGATTACGAAGCGCTCACGCCGCGTCAGCGCGACGTGTTGGCCCTTGTGGTGGCGGGACTCCTCAACAAGCAGGTCGGCGCCCAACTCGGGATCAGTGAAAAAACCGTCAAGGTCCATCGCGCGCGTATCATGGAGCAGATGCGCGCGGACTCGCTTGCCGATCTGGTCCGAATGGCTACTCGCCTTGGAATCCGCGCAGAAGACGCCGACTATTCCTCGGCCAAGGGCCGACCCCATTCCGCGTAGTCGATTCTCCGCCTTATCCGTTCTTGCATCGCTCGAGCTTGAGCTTAAATTAAGGAGAAGCTGTGCCGCTGGGTGGCCAGATGTATTCAACCGTATCGACGCCCCAGCTTTGCGATCGTGCCGAACAAGCGTTGCCGATGAAGAACGTGTGGTGGTCGCGCGCATCGGGATGATAGCAGGACAGCATCAATTCAAGATCGCATCGGTCGACCGCCCTGCAATACCGGTAGATGACGTCACGGATTTCGTCCTTGTCGATCAGCGCGCGAATGCGCGCCAAGGTCTGTGTATCGTCCA
>JAJYMR010000410.1 GCA_021786815.1 Deltaproteobacteria bacterium | reverse complement strand
CGCGACCAGGTCGCGCATGTTCTCCTCGACGGTTGGGTCGGGATGATGATTTGGGAAATGCCCGTCCATCTCGATGTAGAGTTCCTCGGTCAGCGCACCCATCTCGCGCATCAGCGGCGCCGCGACTGCGCCACCGCATCCGTTGCCCCCGTCCACCGCGACCCTGAGCCCCGGCTTGATTTTGATTTGCGCCCTTACGTACTCGCGGTATTCGGGCAGAACGGGCTTTTCGCTCAGCGTCCCGCTCGTACCCGAGCTTACGAACTCGCGCCGCTCGATAATGTCGGCGACCTTCTGGATGTCCTGGCCGAAGATGGTCGTCGGGCCGACGCCGAGCTTGAACCCGTTGTACTCGGCGGCGTTGTGGCTCCCGGTTATCATCACGCCGCCGTCCATCTTCCAGTGCAGCATCGAGAAGTACAGCAGCGGAGTCGGCACCACGCCGATGTCGACGACGTCGATCCCGCTCGGGAGAATCCCCTCGAGCAGGCGGTCGCGCAGGCGGTCGGAACTCAGCCGGCAATCGCGGCCCAGCGTGATTCTTTTCTTGCCCGCGCGATGCAGAAAAGTCGCGTAGGCGCGCCCGAGATGGCGTACAAAATCGTCGTCGAAATCCCGCTCAACCACGCCCCTGATATCGTACTCGCGGAATACCTCGCGGTTCATCGTTTTCCCCTGGTGTTGCGGCTTCCGGACGCCCCGGCCTGTAGCCGCGTGCTTCTCGGACGGACTATGATGAGGAAGTCTGTGCGACTCACCGCCATGGTGCAAGCACCGTCCGAGACAAGGCCGAAGGGACCGTCATATTGCCATCGCTGGAAGCAAATCGCGTCGCCGTGGTGACGGGCGCCGGGCGCGGTATCGGCAGAGCGATCGCGCTTGTGCTGGCGCGCGAGGGCTATTCGCTCTGTATCGCGGCGCGAACCCGCGAGGAACTCGAACAGACCCGAAAAATGACCGGGCTCTCACCCGAACGCTCGCTTATCGTGCTGGTCGATTTGGCCGACCCCGAGGGCCCTGAAAACCTGTTCAACGCAGCGCTGGAATGCTTCGGCCGAATCGACGTGCTGGTGAACAACGCCGGCTTCGCGCCGCCGCGTACTCCCCTTGAACGGCTCTCGGCAGCGGACCAGGACCGGATGCTCGCGGTGAACCTGCGCGCGCCGATTGCGCTGGCCCGGATGGCGGCGGTGCGGATGGCCCGGCAGGGCGGCGGCGCAATCGTCAATATCGCCTCGGCGGCGGCACGAACCACCGCCCCCGGCGAGGCGGTTTACGCAGCCACCAAGGCTGGATTGGTCGCGTTCACGCGCGCTTCGTTTGCCGAGTTGCGCGAGCGCGAAATCAAGGTTTCGGTAATCGTGCCCGGGCTGGTCGATACGCCGCTGATTCCGGCAAACAAGCGGCTCAATCGCGGCCTGATGCTCTCGGCCGAGGACGTGGCCGCCGCGGTGATGCACGTCGTCAAGTCACCGCCGCACGTATGTCCGGTCGAAATCGCGGTCGAACCGCAGCGAAATCCCGAGCGCGCGCGCCCCGCGTAACCTGCTCAGACGTGCATTCCAGAACCGCCGCCCACGTCGATCGACGCGCCCGTGATGTACGACGCGCGGTCCGAGGCGAGAAACGCGACCAGGCCGGAAACCTCCTCGGGCGTTCCGAACCGTCCAAGCGGAATTCCGCGCGCGCGCTCGGCCGTGAATTCCTCCATCGGCATCCCGGGCGCAAGCCGGTTTCGGATATTCTCCCACTGCGGCGTCACCACCGAGCCGATATTGATCGAGTTGACGAGGATTCCCTTGGGCGCGAGTTCGATCGCAAGCGTCTTGTTGAGCGCATGGCAGGCGGCGCGATTGACGGTCGTCGCGAACAGTTGCGGAAACGCCACCCGGCCGGGAATCGCGTTGATATTGATTACCCGCGGCGCGTGGCTCTTGGCCAGCAGATGAAGCGTCGCGCGGACAAAGCGCACCTGGCTTAAGACCTTCACCTCGTAGTCATGGATGAGGCCTTCGTCGTTGACCTGCTCGAATCGGCCGGGGAGCGCGCCGCCCGCGTTGTTGACCAGGATGTCGAGCGCGCCGAAAGTCCGCTCGACGTCGTGAACGAAGGCCTTCAGCTCTTTCGGGTCGGTAACGTCGGCACGCCGCGCGACACATCGCACGCCCTTGCCCTCGGCGATAACGCGCACCTTCTCCAGTTCCTCGGCCCCACGCGCGCAGATCGCAAGGCGGCATCCTTCGCCCGCCAGTTCGAGCGCGATCGCCTTTCCGATACCTTTGCTCGCGCCGGTAACCAGCGCGATCCGATCCTTGAGTCCAAGTTCCACGGATTCCTCCAGCGCCGCTTGCGCTTAGTTTCCGTAAAGTCTGCGCTTATAATCGCCGCACGGTAGGCGTCCGCGCAATCATGATTTCGGAGCGCGACGTCACGTCCCTCGCTCGGGAAGCAGGAGGAGAATGTCTTTCACATCAAGACTGGTTATCGCGCTCGTCGCTGGCGTTTTCGCCGCGGCGATACTCTCGCCGTTCGTCGCAGCGATACTCGCCACGGCGGGACTTCGCTTTCCGTTTCCGCGCATCTTCGACCGGGTCGTGATGGCGACGGTGCTGGGCGCGATTTTTTTGCAGGCGCGCCGACTCAGGCTGATGCCGTTGCTTCGCGCCGGATACGCGCGGCCCGGTACCAACTTCGCGCGCTCGACGCGAGGCTTTCTTGTCGCGATCGCGACGGTTGCAATCCTGATATTCGCGGCCGCCGCGATGGGAGCGCGCAGCGGCGAGCCGGCGTGGCACATCTGGCGGATACTGCCGAAATATTTTCTCTCGGCGATAGCAATCGCGATTATCGAGGAGGGATTTTTCCGCGCAATATTGTTCGGCGGGATGACCGGCGATTTCGGAAGGACCACGGCGCTCGCGCTGAGTTCCGCGATCTACGCCCTCGCCCATCTGGTGCGCTCTCCAGCCCATTTTTACGTAACCGGCGTCCATCCCTGGCTCGGCTTTCACAATCTTGCCGCGAGCGCCGCGCAGCTTTCGCATCCGATGCTCGCGTTTCCGACCTTTTTCGGCCTGTTCATGCTCGGGCTCGTGCTCGCGGAAGCATACGTGCTGACCGGGACGGTCTATTTCTCGATGGGACTGCACGCGGGCTTCGTGGTCGGAGCCAAGATGTGGCCGAAGCTCACTTCGGCGGGAGTCGCGCTGCCGGGATGGCTCGAAGGATGGGGACGGATACCGCTTATCAGCGGCGCGGCGGCGTGGGCGATGGCGCTCGGGATACTGCTTCTGCTGCGACCGCTCGCGGGCCGAAGCCTGATGGCGGCGGGCAACCTAACCCCCGGCCCCTTCCCTGAAGGGAAAGGTGGCCAATAACTATAGATCGGAA
>JAJYMR010000054.1 GCA_021786815.1 Deltaproteobacteria bacterium | reverse complement strand
GCTCTTTGAGCGAATGCCGCCGCAGCGAGGATGGGACGCCGATCGATCGCTACTACGTCGAGCGTTTTCTCGCGGACAACCGCGACGCGATCAGCGGGAAGGTTCTGGAAATCGGGGAGAGCCGCTACAGTGCGCGCTTCGGGAGCGCGCTGCGAAGCGTGGACGTGCTTGACATCGATGGGAGTAATCCGCAGGCAACCATCGTGGCGGACCTGGCTGCCGCGGACGCGGTAGCTGACAATACTTTCGACTGCATCATCGCAACCCAGACGCTGAGGTACATATTCGAGCATCGCGCCGCCATCCGCCATCTGCATCGAATCCTGCGTTCCCCCGGCACTCTTCTCGCGACGGTCCCCGCAGTGAGCAAAATGGACGCGCAGCGCCCCGATACCGATCTCTGGCGCTACACACCGTCCTCCGTGCGCGCTCTGTTCGCGGAGGCCTTCGGAGTGGAGCAGGTTTCAGTTGCGTCGTGTGGCAACCTGGTCAGCGCGATAGCCTTTCTCGCCGGGATGACGGCCGAGGAGCTGCGTGCCCATGAACTGGACCGTCAGGATCCGGACTTTCCGCTGATAGTCGCCGCCCGCTGTGTAAAGCCGCAACCGCACCAACCCTAAGACGGGGCCTGCCGCGTTCGTGCGCCAAAGCCGCGCTCCGGCATCCTCGGCCCTGGTCGTTTGATATTGAGAAACTTGAGCAGACGGTCGAGATTGACTCCCGTCTCCTTCGCAGCCTCCGAGAGTTGAGCGATCGTTTGACGCTCGTCAGGCACAACTGCGGTTGGTGCCTCCGGAGCGAAAAGCAGCGGCTCGCCAGGTAGAGGATCACGGCCGAAAGTGCGTCGGAATACTGTGAAGCGGTACTGGATGACCTTCATCATGGAACACTGCGCGCACAAATCCCGCGGCGTGCAATTACCGTGCGATGGCTGAGGTGAGCGCGGACGAATGCTGCGGCTCGCAGCTCGCTTCGCACCTTCCATGGGAAACCCTCCTATCGGTCGGCTGCTAATTTTAGGCGCGATTTGGCGCTTCTAGCAAGCCAGTGACGATATTTTCTTATCGTTGCGAACATCGGATACAATTTACGCACTACAGCAGCTTAAACGTAGCCATATCGTAACTCGTCTAACGATTGCGAAAGCCGCCCGAGTCTTCGATGCAGCATCGAACGCGCTGCGCGTAGCGATAAAGGACGCTGACTTGTCCGCATTTGATTTGGGCCCGATGCGCTCGGCTTGCGCACTTTTAATTGCACTCCGGCAAGTCATTTCGCCGAAACGACGCCTCTCAGCGAGTGTCATAGCGGTTCAATTCGGCCTTCGGCGAACGACCGGCCATCGGAACTCGGC
Organism: Deltaproteobacteria bacterium; assembly: GCA_021786815.1. Classification (GTDB taxonomy): domain Bacteria; phylum Desulfobacterota; class Binatia; order Binatales; family Binataceae; genus DTIX01. The sequence continues at coordinate 2,040 of JAJYMR010000054.1, read as the reverse complement.
ACAGGCATGCAACCGGGCATCGTCAGGACGGCAGCAGTCTGGCCGCGACTGCCTCGCCGGGCGCATGTCGGACGTTTTGCTGTGGGGTTGATGAAGAGAGCCGGGAATCGACTCAGCGAAAATCTTTGGGGTTTTGGCGCGCCCTGAGGGATTTGAACCCCCGACCCACAGATCCGTAGTCTGTTGCTCTAATCCGCTGAGCTAAGGGCGCGCTTTGCTTCGACGACCGCTAAAGGCGACAAACGCGGTGGCCCCGGGGAACTCAAGCAAAGCACCCAAGCCGCCGCGTGTCATCGATTGCCCGCCTTCAGGTTTTAGCAACCGCCCAAGGAGGGCGCAACGCCCGTCCCCAACGACGTCACTTTCATGCGCTTTACGCTTCGAGGCGGAACGTCGCGTTTCCGGCCTGACCGGGTCACCGTCCGTGCATCCTTGTCGCTGGGCTTGACGTCGTATCGTCCAAGCGCTTAAGCCTCGCATCAGTGGAAGCTTCCGAGAATCTGCGACCTCGCGCGTCCCGGCCGTCCCGGTCGCGGCCGCTGGTACGCGTGCCCGATTCGGCCGAGCAGGCTCGTCGCATCGATATGAGCGCCGCGTCCGTCTGCCGCTCCACGCGAGAAGCGCGCGATCAATACGTGGCCTGGCGACGCCTGGTCGTGCAGAGCGCCTTTGTCCTCGCGATATGCCTGGCGTTCATTCCCGCGCGGACCGTGGCGGGCCAGGCACCGAGTGCCGGTGCGAAGACATTCTTCCTGGTGGCGACTCCAAACATGCCCGACCCGCTGTTCCAGGAATCCGTCATCCTGATGCTGCCGCCGACCAATCCACCGCTTATCGCCGGCCTTATCGTCAACAAGCCAACCACGACTCCGGTAAACAAGGTTTTCCCGCACGCCCGTACGCCAAAGGACGAGGTGGCCTACTTTGGCGGCCCTGTGTATCCTTCAGACCCGTCGTTGATTCTGCGCACCATGGGGTCCCCCGCCGGAGCGCCACGGCTGTTCGACCACATTTACGTCAGCACCGATCCCGATTCGATTGCGGCAATCCTGAAGAATCTCGCCGGTGCGAAAAACCTGCGCCTGGTCCTGGGCCGCGCTCAATGGTCGCTCGACCAGCTTCATGCGGAAATCATGGAGGGCTCGTGGTACGTGCTGCCGGCCGACCCCGACATGGTATTCAGCACGCAGCCGAAGCACCTATGGCGCGAGCTCGTGGAGCGCGGCCAGCTTCAGCAAGCCGATCTGACTCGCTCGCCGACGCCGCCCGTCCTTGAGTTCGTGTCGGGTCGTCCCAGCGCCGGCTATTTCCCGGCGCGGTAAATCCGCCCCGCGCCGAAAAAGGAAAGCGCGGCGACCGCGGTTATCGCGAGCGCTTCTTCGCGATCCGAGCTCAAAGCCCATACGGACGCCGCCGCCGCGAGAACTATCGCAATGTTGAGCGTTGCGCGCACCATCCCCGCCGCGCCGTGCCATCGCGCCGACATGTCGAGCATCCCGCGCACAACGTCGCCCAGCGAGACCGAACCCAGCATCCAGACCCGCTTCATCGGCATCTCACCCTTCTTTTTTCCCCGACACGGGCGCGGTGCTTTTCAGGCCTTCCGAATCCGCGCCACGATCGAATCGCGCTCGGCCGTATCGATGACTCGATCCGCCATCGGGTAAAGAACCATCTCTTCCTTCGCGTCGTGTGCTTCCAGTATCGCTGTGAGTTCGCTCATGCGGGCCGCACCGTCCGCCTGCGCATCCGTCCCGCCCGAAAAGATCCGGCCCAACTGGTCGAGAAGGCTCTCTATCGCGCGATGCTCGCTTATCATCACGCCGGTAGGCCCGAACTCACGGCGCAGGCCGCCGTCGCGTTCGAGGGCCGGGAACAGAAGCTCCTCCTCGACGCTGATATGATGCCTGAGTCCGCGGTCAAACTCGGCGAAGGCATCGCCCGCCTCTTGCGGCCTGCCGGCGGCGAGCGCGCTCCCGGCACGCTCGCGGAGTTCTTCGAGTCGGCGATGGTCCTCGCCGAACGCTTCGCCGATGTTGT
>JAJYMR010000081.1 GCA_021786815.1 Deltaproteobacteria bacterium | reverse complement strand
TGAACTCGTCGGCGCGCGGCGCGGGATAAAGCCTTAGTGCGACGCCGGCGGCTTTGGCCACAGCCCTGCGCACGCGCGGCGAAGGCGGGTAGGGATTCTCGTTGGTATTGAGTTTGATCAGGCGTTGGCCCGGCTTTGGTTGCTCGCCGGGTTGATACGCCGCCATCCTGTTTATCGCGGCTCTGAACACTGTTTTCGGCACCGGTCACGCGCACGCGGGCTTTCTCAAACCGTCGCGCGCCCCACTCCGCATATTTTTATCGCCATATCGAAGAGCGGCTGCCGCTCCTCGAGCCGCGCCGCCATGCACTGGAAACGCCCGTTAGCGCCTGGCGCGCGCTTTGGGCGCAGTCGCCTCGAACATCCATTTCAGATACGGCTCCGACGCGTCCGTGAGCGTCAGCGCAATCACTTCGGGCACCTCGTAGCTGTGCAGCTCGCCCACCCGGCGCTTCAGCCTTGCGAGCAGGCTCGCACGCGTCTTGATCAGCATCAGATGCTCCTGCTCGTCCTGGATCGTGTCTTTCCATCGATAGACCGAACGAATCGGTCCGACGATATTGACGCACGCCGCCAGCCGCTCCGCGACAAGCGTGCGCGCGAGCGCCGCCGCCTGTTCCGCACCGGACGCGGTAACCATAACCAGCCGCGCTCGTTCCGCATTGTTCGTGGCCATATGTCCTGCGCCCGCCTGGACGCCTAATCTAGCGGGCTCAGCCGGCGACTTGAAGCGCGCGCTTCACTTGATCGTGTTGGGAATCAGGATGTTGATCGGCAGGCCGAGCGTCTTTTTCACGAGCTCCTCGACCGAGGTTATCGGCGCCGGAAGAACGCTTGGGTCGGAAACCGGTCCGCTAACGTGAAAATACGCCGCGACCAGCGGAGTAGTTCCGCCCGCCACATGCTCGCCGATTATCGGGATATTGCTGAGCAACCAGTTCACGGTCTTGAGCGGCAGCATCCCGACCACCATGTCCATCCTGGATGCGTCAACATCGACCTTGCCTCTCGCCACGATATCCATCACCGGGCCGTGCAGGCGCAGATTGTCGGTCGAAAAGACGCCGTGGTTGCCCGTGAAGTCGGCGGTTATGGTCTGGAAAGGAAGACCGGCCAGCCGCGGATCGGGCATCTTCGCGGTAATCCAGTTCTTCAGGTTGATGAAGCTCAGCAGGCGCGAGAGCAGCGTGAAGCGGTTCAGGTGTCCGTTGCGGAGCGTCATCGAAGCCGTGCCTGTCAGCGTCCGAAAGAAGTCGCTGTCAGTGTCGGCCCTCAAGTCCCCTTTGACGTCCAGGCGTCCGACCAGCGGCGGCTCGGTGCGCTTGCCCGAGAACAGGAAAAGCGGCGCGACATCCATCCGGCGCACGTTGCCCGTCATGTGAATCCAGTTGTCCTGGGCGCGCCCGGTGATCTCCATATCGATCCCGCCCTTCAGGCTCCTTGCCTTGAAGTTGGAGATGCGCCAGTTGCCCGCGTCGTAGGTGAAGTCGCCCTTGACGTCCGACATCGCCAACTTGCCGAAGGTGGCCGTGACCGCTTCGATGTGTCCGCTTGCCGGGAACTTGAACGGCCTCACCTTGGTCGGCGGCTCCCACGGCAGGCGCATGAAACTCATCACCCCGAAGTCGAGCTTCTGGGCGAGCGCGTCGATCCTTAGGGTGGGATGCCTCCAGTCGTTCATGGTCACGGTGAAGTCCAGCGGCGCGTCCTCGAGCTGCGAAGCCGGCATGGCGAGCACGAGCCTGTGGTCCGAAAGCGCAAGCGTCGCCGCCTGCACGATGATCGGTGAACGCAGGAAGCCGAACTTAACGCTGCCCGGCGCGAGCGTAAGCTTGCCCTTGAACGATAGGCCGGTGGCGCGCCTGCGCACCACGACCACGTGTCCGCCGATGGTCCCTTCGGCCGCAAGCGCCTGGGGATCGACGGCCAGCTCTATCCATTGGCGGGCGGGAAGCTGATGGATATCGACGGCAAGACCGCGCGTCATCGGCCCACGCCGCGTAAGACGCAGTGCGCCATCGAGTCCAATCTCGCCGCCGTCCGAGCTGGCCGCCAGCTTTTCAAGGGCGATTCGTCCGGGCGTCAGCACGACGCTGCCCGACGTCAGGGTTATCGGCGCGGGCACCCGCTTTACGACGACCTGCGTGTTTTCCGGTCCTAGCCGGACCAGGTATTTTTCCGGCGTCGCGCCGCGGCCCCTGGCGAAAACCCCCTCGGCCGTGGCCTCGATACGGGTGCTCCCGGAGAGCCTCTCGATCCGCTCGCGCCAGCTCACGCCCATGCGCTCGAGCATCGTCATCACCGAGGGCTCGATCTCGCCCAGGTCGGCGTCAGCCCGCATCAAGACCTTGTACGGAATCTCCGCAAAGCCCCTGCGCAGGTCAAGCTGCGCACGGGCCTCGGTCAGCGAGGACTTTCCGATTTTCGCCGCGCCCTGGGTCACGGAGAGAATTCCTGCCGAGTAATGAAGTTGCGCGCTCAGGGCGGAAACCGGAGGCAGCCCGGTTGAAGCGGGCGGCGTAAACCTCGCCTCGCTCAGTTCCGCCGAGATCGTCAGATGCTTGAGCAGCCGTTCGGGCGTGAGCTTGGAAAGCGCGTCGAGGGGAGCCTGGAGGGAAGCGCCTGCGACCGAGAGACTGCCCGACTTCAGATGCTCCATCACGATCCGCAGATTCTCGGGAATCTCGCGGATCGAATGGAGCGGGGACAGGATATCGCGCCAATCGATCCTGATACCGGCGACCTGGAGGTTGACCTTCGGATTCGGCGTGCTCTGCCCCTGCAACTGGCCTTGCGCGGCCAGCACCGCCTTGCTGCCGTGCCGCAGCGTCGCGCTGGTGAGCGCGATATTTTCCGGCGAGGTCGCAAGCGCCGCTTCCAGAGTGTAGTCGCCCAGTGCGAGCGGCGCCTTGAGGCTCGGGCTCGTGATGGCGAGGCCATTGACCCCGATTTCGGCGTCGCCGTCCACCGTCGCGTCATCGCGCATGGAAAAGCCCACGCTTCCGTGCACTGCCGCCGATGCCTTGATGCCGCCCGCGCGTAATCCGCCGAGCTGCAAATTCCAGAACCAGAAATGCCCCCTGAGCACCACGTGCGCGGGCATCGCGGCTCCTGTCCCGGCCTGGAACGTCGCCGCAAGCCGCGCGCCCTTGAGCGCCGGATAGGCGATAGTCGAATCCAGGCTCACGTTCCACAGCCGCGGCTCCCGTCCGCTCCGGAAGGCGACCATCCCGGCGCGCTCAAGCAGCGCACTCCCCGACGCGTCCGAAAGGGAAAGCCCGACGACCTCGATGCGCCTGGTGACCAGGCCAAGCCGGCCGAGGTCAAGCACGACCTTGCGGATCAGTTCCGGCTTCGGATACGCGATAGCCGCCGGGACTTTGGCCGCGCCCTGCGGCAGGC
>JAJYMR010000056.1 GCA_021786815.1 Deltaproteobacteria bacterium | reverse complement strand
CGACGGCTGAGCACCCGGCGCTTGCGGGATTTCGGCACGGCAGCCGCCTTCGGTTCGACGGCCGCCGTGCTGACGCTTCGCGCGATCCAGTCCGGCCTCGAGGCCGGAAAGCTTTTGCCCCCAAAAGAGGATCGCACTCCGCTTTGATCTCCCGGACGCGCACCCGGGCAGCATGCTACAGATGCGCGGTGCCGTTGGTCTCCTCCTGGCGCGGAACCACGATGACTTCCTCGGTCTCCGGCAGCTCTCCGATATAGTCGGGGAAGCGCACGCGCCGATGGTTGTCGTGGGTCTCGAAGCCGGTTGCCCACATCCGGTTAACCCACTGGCGCAGATGCTCGCCCTCCGAGACCATCGCGCGGCAGTGGATCTTGCCGCCCTCCAGGGTGCGCGCATACGGCCACTCGATCGGTTCGCCGACCGGCACCAGGTCGCGGTAGAACATCGTCAGATCCCACGGCTTGACGATCGCATAGCCGACCACGGCCTGAGCCTGCAGTAGTCCGAGCAGCAATACAGCGCCGCGCTGGGCAAGCGTGCCTGCGCCGCGAGCGAGCGACCACATCTCGCCGATCTCGAAAACATACTGTGGCAGATACTGGCTGAAATCCGGCTTCGGATAGCTCTGAGCGAAGGAGCCCAGATCGTGCATGATGAAGCCGGCAACCATCTGGTCCGGATGCGGTCCGCCATCGTCAAAAAGCGCATACATCCGGCCGAACTGGATGTGGATCCTGCCGATACAGGAGCGGTCGGTTTCCTTGAATCCGCCGTTCCTGAAGGCCCGCGCCTGAGTCATCCGCTCGGTGAAGACGCGTCGCTCAGTTTCCATCGTCAGCAGACGCAATTCCATTAGCTATAGCCTCCTTAATTTAGCAATCAAAGCCAATTTTGTTCTTTCATTTACCTACCCCTTTTGCGAAATGGCTATTTCAGATGCCCGGATGCCGCGGCGTTCCGTCCGGACACAGGTACTCCGAGGTGGGGATGAGCCTGCCAGGCCTTCGCCAAATAAAAGGGCGAAGGCCCCTCTTAAACCTTCGCCCTAGGACGCAGGATTTTTCTGCGTCGTGCGCCCCGGCGCCATCCGAGTGGCGCAGTCAAATGCGATAGCCCGGTACAGTCGGCCGCTATGAGCGACCTCTAGCAATCCTAGTCCCCGCCAGACTGTTAACTAAGGGTCGGACTAACACAGTCTTTTTGTTTACGCAAACAGGAACGCGCTGCGTATGCGCAAGGCGTTTGCAAACAGTCAGACACTGATGATAAACTTGCTGTCCGTTCGCGTCTGAAAAATGGTTGAAGCGTCTTTTGAAGGTCGCTTGGCAATAGATGTACTCGCGGAACGCATCCTGGCGCAGGCTCGGCCGACCCCGTCGGAACTCAACGCCTGGAGAAAGCCGATGCGCGACATCGAGCGCCTGATGCGCCGCGATTATGTTCGAGCGCTGAGGAGATGGCTGGGCTATCGGGAGCTGCGGTCGCTGGTTTCGGCCGGGGCGAAAGTCTGGCCGCAACTGAATCATGAACGCATCAGGCTGAAGCGCAGCGAGCTTGCCGATATCTCGGGGCGGCTGTCGGTTCATTTATCCGCGCGGCCGCATCGCGAGGCTGACGGGATGGCGCTTAGGGGCTTTTACGTCCGCAAGTCGGAATCGGCCCTGAAGCGGCCCTTGATTTACGTGAACACGGCGCATCATCCCGCGGCGGTTGGTGCCACATTTTGTCACGAGGTCGGCCATCATCTGGCCGCCCGTCTGTTCGCAGGCAAAAAGATGGAACCGGTCAACTTCTTTTACGACGCGGCCTACGCGACTCATCTGGACGACCCGGTCGAGCTTGCCGCCGACGTGCTGGTCAGCCTTGCCGCCTATCCCGAGCCAATCGCGCGCCGGATCTTCGCGAAATCGTGTAGCGGCGGTCTCGTCGCTCGGGCTCAGCATCTCAGCGCCGAGGCGGTGACCCAGATCTGCAACCATCTCAAACGTGGCTATCGTGTGGATTTCACGCGTTCGGGACAGCCACGCCGGGACCTCACTTACCTCGCCGGCATGGTTCACTTCGCTAAACTACGATGGGGAATACTGGCGGAATACGACCTATGAAAAAGAAAACTCTGGGCGAAGTGTTGAAGGAGCGACGCGAGGCGATGGATTTGACCCAGCGCGAACTCGCCGCGAAGCTGGGGGTCAAGGCCAGCCACGTCGCTTACCTGGAGAACGGACGCAGACGCCCGTCGCTGTCGTTGCTCAGGCGTCTTGGCGACGTGCTCGGCCTCGAGACGGAACCGTTGTTCCTTCTCGCTCATCCGGAGGCAAAGGCGCTTCTGTGCAAACGCGAGGCCGCGCCTTCCAAGCGGCCAGAGAACGCCTGGCGAAAGTTCCTCGGCGATCACGCGCTGCTGGCGCGCAACAAGATCACGCCGCGTGAACTGCGGGTCCTCCGGCAGGTGAACATGCTTGGCAGAGTGTCCTCGCCGCGCCATTTCCTGTTTATTCTCAATTCCATCCGTCAGGCGGTCGAGGAAGACAGCATTTAGCATCTCGGGCTGAATCGGGGCGGTTTGGATAGGCCGCAGGAAGACGCACGCAGACTTTTGCGTCGGAGATGCGCGAATTTCGTTGTGCCGCAGCGCGGACGGCGGTTAATCGTCTGGCGCGCATCCTCGAAGCACATCACGTCGCGCATCTCGGCGCGAGTGATATAGAGCCCGGCCCCACTTGAGACAACGCGGCGTCTGATCTAGGCTCCGGAATACGCCGCGGAAGCTCCCGATGAAGTTCGATATCGACCTCAAAGCCGGGTTTTTGCAGAGCCTCAAACGCGAGGTTCTTGCGACGCTCACGCCTGAGGAAAGGGCGGTTATCGAGGTTTCGACCGGCGAGTTCGGCAACAAGCCTGACGCGGTCAAGCTCGGATGGCTCAAGATGCGGACCAAGGAAACGTGGACCAAGCAGCGCTATCTCAAAGTGCTTGAACGCACGATGAAGAAATTGCGCGAGCAGGTGGCCGCGGAGACCGTGCGCAAAAGAGGCTAGCGCCGCGAGTCACAATCCCGTCCTGTCGTCCCGCGTCGCCGGCTACCGCGATTTCAAGGCGAGAAACGCCCCCGCCCGTGTCAACGCTCGATCCGGGCGACGCGGCGCTTTCCGACTTCGAGCACCGTGTGCTCGCCGGGAACGAAGCGAAACTGCACGTCGGTCACGACCCGGCCGTCCACTCTGACGGCGCCCTGCCCTATCAGCCTTCGCGCCTCGCTGGTCGAGGCCGCGAAGCGAAGCTGTTTCATCAGCTCGCAGATCCAGAGCGGCTCCGCGAGCCGGTAAACCGGCGCGCTTTCGGGAATTTCGCGGCGCTGGAACTTGCTCTCGAAGTACTCGCGGGCGGCGCGGGCGGCCGCCGCGCCGTGGTAT
>JAJYMR010000011.1 GCA_021786815.1 Deltaproteobacteria bacterium | reverse complement strand
CCGCGTGACGCCGTGGACCGATTTCGTGGAGGTTCATTGGAACGACCACGGGCAGGCGGTCGTGACGCCGGTGGCGGCGGACGAAATCTGTATCTCCATACTGGCGACCAACGTCCGCTATCGCATGTCCGAGCTGATCGAGTTCTTTCCGGAGCTTCGCAGGCGGCTCGACGGCGCCGCGCCGAGCAGCCAGGCCAGCGGTGCGCTTTGCGGGTCGAGCACGATGCGCGCGGTGGTTGGCGGGCGGGTTGCGCTGATTGGCGACGCCGCCGGAACGGTTGACGCGATTACCGGCGAAGGGCTCTCGATAGGCTTCCGCGCCGCGCTCGCGCTCGCAGATGCCCTTGCACGTGACAAGCTTGACCAATATGCAGCCGCTCATCGGCGCATCAGCCGGATGCCGCGCCTGATGGCGAGGCTGATGCTCTTTGTCGCCGCGCGAAGCGGACTAAGGCGCAGGGTGCTGCGTGGACTCAATTCGCAGTCGCGGATATTCGGATTCATGCTCGGTGTCCATACCGGAACGGCGTCGGCGCGAGCCCTGCCGGTTGGGGCCGTCGCGGGATTCGCCCGGCAGATGCTTGCGTGCGAATCGTTTGAAGACGGGGATGTGGCATAGATGGTCGGATTGGCGCGACGGCGCAGCCTTCGCTCGTGGGTATCGGCTCTCCTTCTTATTGTTTTGACATGCGCGGTCGCGATGGCGGGCGATTCGGTGCCGCCGGGAAAGATCGCGGTGCTCAAGTTCGACCCGGCAAAGACAACGATTGACTATTCGCTTTCGGGATGGCCCCATTCGCCGCACGGCACATTCAAGCTGAAACGCGGCCTTATCCGCGTCGATCCCGCAACCGGCCGGATGGAGGGGCTTATCGTCGTTGACGCCGCGAGCGGAAACAGCGGCAACAGCATGCGCGACGCAAGGATGAGAGACACCGTGCTCGAGGCCGGGCGTTTTCCCGAAATAACTTTCGCGCCCGAGCAGGTGGAGAGTCACGGCAACCCGCAGGGCGAGTTTCCGGTCGTGGTTCGCGGCGTGATGTCGCTGCACGGCGGGAAGCATCCGTTTACGATATCGGCCCGCGTCCGGCGCGACGGCGACCAGGTTTCGATCAAGTGCAATTTCGTCATTCCGTACGTCGATTGGGGCCTCGAGAATCCGAGCATTCTCATGCTCAAGGTTTCGAAGGAGGTCGAGATTGGCGTGACCGCAACCGCCGAGCTCAGTTGGGCATCGCCCGCGCCGACGGCCGCTCACGCCGATTCCCCGCGCGCGCCCTGAGACCCCCCTTCCGCGCCGATAATCACGCGCACAACGCGCGAAAGCCGTTTCGGAACGGCGCGTTTGTCGCGAGTTCCGGGAACGGCACCGTCAGCGCTCGGCGAGAAAGTGCAGCAGGGCTTCGTTGAACATCACGGGATCCTGGATAAAGGCGAAATGGCTGACCTCGGGCAGGATGAGTTCGCCCGCGCCGGGGATGAGCGCTGCCATGTGGTCGGTATTCTCGCGCTTGATCGCCTCGTCGTGGTCGGCGTCCACGATCCAGGTCGGCACCGTGATATGGCGCAACTGCTCGTCGGTGAAATGCGGCTCGGTCGCCCACATGCGCTCGATATTGGCGAGAAACGCCTTGAACTGTGGCTTCGCCTTCCGCCCACGCCGGTACTCGCGTGAGGCCCGCGCGATAAAGGCGGTGAAGACGGGGCTTTTGCTCACGTCCTTTACCCCGGACGGGTCGGAATTCGCGGCAAAGGCGAACAGCTTCGTCAGCCGCTCGGGATGATGGATCGCGATGTCGAGCCCGATGATCGCGCCGTCGCTCCATCCGGCAAGCGCGGCTTTGTGGACATGCAGATAGTCCATCAGCGCGAGTACGTCGGACGCCATCAGGTCGTAAGTGATCGGCGCGTCGGTGCGCGTGCTGCGCCCGTGGCCGCGGCTGTCGAGCACGATTACCTCGTAATGCGGAGCGAGCGCGCGGACCTGCAATCCCCAGTAATTCGCGTTGGCGAGTCCGCCGTGCATAAGGATCACCGGGCTGCCATGACCGAACACAGCGTACCATAGACGGATGCCGTTGACTGGGGCCAGGCCGCTACGCTCGGGCTTGGGCAGCGTCGGCGTGGGCGGAAGGCGAAGCCACGGATATTGCGCGTGTGCGCTGCCCGCGATGCCGAGCATGGCGAGCATCAGAAGCACGAGGCCTAAGCGTCGCATCGAGGAGACCTCTTTCGTTGCGATGAATGAGAACGAGGAAGCCTCGCAAACGCGGGCGCCCCGCGTCAACCGCGCAGAAGGCGTCACGGCGTCCGCGCACAAGCTGGCGCGCGAGCTTGCCGGAAAAATCTTGCGGCTTTAACTGGTGGGTAGCTGAAGCCTCGAACTCCCTCGGGCGCGTCAATATGGACTTTTGTAAGGGCCACTCCATTTGCCCTTCAGCAGAATATGGTCTGGATCGGCGTCGCACCGGTCCAGGAACGTGGCGCGACCAGTCTGGCCGGGGCTCAATCGCGGATAGGTCAAACGCGTCGGCTTACAAAGTTGCCGTCCGCTAGAGTCCATGTCGTAAAAGAAAATTTCGCTGGGCAGCGGCTTCTTGCCGTTATACTGAATTCGGCAAGTAAGCCCCGAAATGGCCTCGCAGTGATCTATGACAAAGATTTGCTTAAGTGCTGGTTCAAGCTCGATACATGGGATCGGCTGGCCGTCCTGCGTGGAGCAAGGTGCTTGGGTGGGTTTTAAATGAGAGCCAACCAAAACCAAGGCAACCAACGCGACGGCGACTCCCTGACGGACGGTCATTACCTCCCAGTAAGAAGGAACCCGGCTGACGGGAAGGAACGGAAACACCGGGCTGAAGGACGCAAGGCTGGCGCTCATTCGGGCACCTTCTCCAGATCTTGCGGCTTAGCGAAAGTCTTTCTGGTGGGCCGTTGGAGACTCGAACTCCAGACCTGCTGATTACGAGCAGCAGTCACTCGAATACTCAGCCACTACCGGAACCACTACCCACTAAAAAATCGGCGTAGGGCGGTGCTGTGCATGCCGCGTCACTGCATCGTTGTGTCGCATAGCTCGGGTGGCTATGGCACCGATGGGGCACCGATTTGGTCGCATCGACGCCCGCAACATCGCGTCGGTCCGTCAATAGCACGATCGCGAATGTCGTCCTGAAGACGACGCTGAGATCGGCGCATAGGGACGGGACGGTGCTACGGGCGGCGCGGGGGGCGCGCGCTGTTGTTGTGGTTCCGGTTCCGATTCGATCCGCTTGAGCGCTCAAGCTCGAAGCAGGATCTAACGCGATCATCTTGGATACGATGATGATCGGATCTCGGGATCGCGAGCGGGATAGTCAAATGACGGCGGCGCACGCCCGCACCGGATGCACGCCCGCGAAAAGACGCATCGCCGG
>JAJYMR010000402.1 GCA_021786815.1 Deltaproteobacteria bacterium | reverse complement strand
GGAGGCACTTGAAAGGTGCCGACACGTCCGGAGACGATTCCTGGAGCAGGTCATAATGCTACATCTTCGCCCAGCGCTGCGCTGAGCCTTTTGACGATGCGCACGCGGCGAAAATTCACCAGCCCCTTGTCCGACCTTCGCTATCCGGCGTTAGCCATGGTCGCATTCTATTTGCGCTAGGTTCACTGCCCGTTCGTTGTCCAGGAGTAGGCGCAGAATAATCAAAGAATGGGCAAATAATGAGTGAACGTGCTGCGGGAGACGACACTTCGCTCTCTGCGCCCGCCGCGATGCCCGAGGTTTCGCCCCCCGCGGAAGCGTCCGTAGTGCCGGCGCGAGCGCGAAGCAGCGCGTTTGCGCGCGGACGCGAGTCGGTACTAACGTCTCGCTCTTCGAAGGGATTCCAAAAGACCAGCCGGAGGGACCGAAAATGCCGCTCATTCCTTATGTTGACGAGAGCAAGCTCTCGGAAGAGTCGCGCAAGCTGCTGCATCGGGGCCGCGTTACGATGAATATCGCCCGGATGGTGGCGAATTCGGAGGCGGCTTTCTATCCGTTCTCGAAAATGGGCAATTCGCTCATGACGCGCGCGAAGCTCGACGCAAAGCTCCGCGAGCTTGCAATCCTGCGCACCGCGAAGGTGAGCCGCTCCGTTTACGAATGGACCCAGCACGTTCCAATCGCGCTCGCCGTTGGCGTAACTGAAGACCAGATCGCCGCGATGGACAATCCGGCGGGCGCAAAGTGTTTCACCGATCTCGAACGCCTGGTCCTGGAATTCACCGAGCAGGTCGCGCGCGACGTGAAGGGTAGCCCGAAGACGCTGGCCGAGTTGAAAAAACATCTCGGGCCGGCGGAACTCGTCGAGTTGATTCTTTCGATCGGATTCTGGGGGATGGTTGCGCGCCTGCTCGAAACCGCCGAGGTCGAACTCGAGGAATTCGCCGGCAAGATAAACCTGCTCGGCGATTTCAAGGCCGCCTCGCGCTGAGCAAAGGCGCCCGCCGCAAGCGCGGGCGCTGTCGCGCCGCCGCTTCAGCGGGCGCCGGACTTGCGCTGCTCCTCGAGCTTGCGCAACTCGACGCGCCGGATTTTGCCGCTCACCGTTTTGGGCAAATCGTCAACGAATTCGATCTCGCGCGGGTACTTATACGGGGCGGTTACACGCTTGCAATGCTCCTGCAGTTCGCGCACCAGCGCGTCGCCGCCCGTGACGCCGGGCTTGAGCCTGACGAACGCCTTGACGATATGTCCGCGCTCGGGATCGGGGCTTGCCACCACGGCCGATTCGGTCACGGCAGGATGCTCGAGCAGGGCACTTTCGACCTCGAACGGCCCGATCCGGTAGCCGGATGAATTGATGACGTCGTCGGCGCGTCCAACGAACCATAGATAGCCGTCCGAGTCGCGGTAGGCCTGATCGCCGGTGAGGTAATAGTCGCCGCGGAACACGGCTGCGTTTTCCTCGGGATTCTTCCAGTATTCGAGCATGATCGAGGGCGGCTTGTCGGGCTTGACGCGGACGGCGACCTGGCCGGCCTCGCCCTCGCGGTATTCGTTCAGATCCTCGTCGACGATTCGCACGTCGTGACCCGGGAACGGACGGCCCATCGAGCCCGGCCTTATCTCCATCCCGGGCATGTTGCATACCAGGATTATGGTCTCCGTCTGGCCGTAGCCGTCGGCGATCGTAAGGTCGAAGTTTCTGCGCCAGACCTCGATCACCTCGGGATTGAGCGGCTCTCCGGCGGCCGTGCAATGACGCAGCCTGGGGAACCGATGCTTCGACAGGTCCTCCTTGACGAGCATCCGGTACTCGGTCGGCGGCGCACAGAAGGTTGTGACGCAGTAACGTTCGAGCAGTTCCAGCTCCTTCTTCGGCTCAAAGCGGCCGTTATACATGAAGACCGTGACGCCGTTCATCCACGGCCCGAACAGCACGCCATAGGCGGCCTTTGCCCATCCCGTGTCCGAAGTGGTCCAGTGAATGTCGTCGGCCCTGAGGTCGAGCCAGTTGAGCCCGGTGAATTTGTGGCTGTAGCAGTACGCGTGCGCGTGCAGGACGGCTTTCGGGTCGCGCGTGGTTCCGGACGTGTAGTAGCAGATCGCCGGGTCCGACGCGCTGGTTTTGACGGTCGCGAACCCGTCCGACGCCTGATGCATCGCCTCGGGCAGGCCGATCCATCCGCTGCGCGAGCTGCCCGCGACCAGATAATGCTCGAGCGAAGGGCACTCGTTCTTGAGATCCGACACCATCGTGGCGCTCTCGGGGGAGGCGATAATCGCTTTCGCGCCGGAATGGTTCGCGCGGTAGAGGAGATCCTTCTCGCGCAGCATCGAGGTGCATGGAATCACCATCGCGCCCGCCTTGAGCGCGCCGATATACGCGGATTGCCAGAGCGTGATTCGCGGCAGTACAAGCAGGATCGGATCGCCCGGCCTGATTCCGAGCCCGGCGAGCACGTTGGCGACGCGGTTCGATTGCCGCTTGATGTCGACGAAGGTGAGCCGCGCGCGGTTGCCGTCCTGATCCTCCCACAGCAGCGCGACGCGCGCCGGATCGATGGCGAATGAATCGATCACGTCGCCGAAGTTGAATTGCGCCGGCGTGTCCCATCGGAATTCGCGATAAATCTTTTCGTACTCGGTCATCACATCCTCCGTTCACACCGCCCCACGTCCCGCCTTTGCGGCCGGAGCGTGCGAATGCTTCGCCGCGGCCTTGATGTACTTGACGGTTACGGGCGAAAGGTCGTCGCGCTCCACGCGGACGTCGATTATCGAGAAGGTTTTCGCCTGATGGGCCTCTTCGAGCGCGCGCTTGAGCTCGTCGGGAGTCCGCGCCTCGAAGCCGGCGCCGCCGAAGTCGCGCGCAAGCTGAGCGTAGGGCCACGGCGGAATTTCCAGAAGGTCGCGCCGTTCCGTCACCGGCCTGAAAATCCCCCATCCGCCGTTATTCACCACCAGGATGATCGGGTTTATTCCGAGCTTCGGCGCGTGCGATATCTCGGGCCCGGTCATCTGGAAGCCGCCGTCGCCGCAAAGCACGATGGGTCTCAGCCCCGAGCCGATCTGCGCGCCTATGGCAGCGGGCACCGCGAAGCCCATCGAGGCGTAAAACCCCTGCGCAAGATAGGTCCCGCCGTGCGGAACGCGGATATCCAGTCCGCCGAACAGCATGTCACCCGACTCGGCGACAACCATATATCGGCGATGGCCGGCGAGGAATTCGTTCACTGTGCGCAGGATGTCGGCGACCTTTATCAGCGCATGGCTCTCGCCTGCGGCCGCGGGAAGGTTGTCGGCGTACCTGACGGTTTCGTGATGCTTCCTGAGTTTCTGCTTGAGCAGGGCGCGCACGAAGTCGCGAATGCCGACGTCGGTGTAAGTGTGGTACTTGACGTCCACTCGCCGGTCCACGGCC
>JAJYMR010000069.1 GCA_021786815.1 Deltaproteobacteria bacterium | reverse complement strand
CGATATCGCGTTCGAAAATCCCCCGGTCGAGGATCTGGCCGCCGAGATGCGGCGCGCAATGGGGATGCCGGCCGAGCCGCTTTCCGTCGCGGAGTTGATGCGCCTGATGGTGGAGCAGGCGATGGCAAACCGCGCCCTGCCCGCCGACATCGACCCGATGCTTGAGGCGCAGATCGCGCGGATGGCGCGCCTGCTGCTCATTGAGATCAACGCCTTCCACACCTTCCGATGGGCCGAAGCGGTCCTGTGCGACACCAGCATGGTCGCGGGCGACGGCGATGCGGCGAGAATCGTCTCCTGGGTGCGTACCGATGAAACGCCACACGTCGAGTATCTCAAGTGCTCGCTCAGCGAGATGCGCGAGCGCACCTTCCGGGGCCAACCGGGCCGCACCTATCCGGGCCGGGAGTTGATCGAGGCCATCTGGAAGCGCGCGATTGCGTTCTCAAACCAGCGCGGCCTCGAAGGAAGGAACGCGGAACTGGCGGAAATTACGGCGGTGTTCGACGGCAATCCGCGCCGCGACGAACTGCTCGAAGAGTTCCACGCCCTCGGCGACCTGAGACCGGGTCCGGACGGAAGCTGGATCATCAACGAGCGCGCTTCGAGCATCGGCTGATCCAGCCGATGCCACGCGTAACGCCGGAACCGGGCGCGGCTACTGGGCCACGGGCGCCGACTGGCGCGACCCCGCCCAATCGTCGATCGAGCCAAGGGCGGATTCTACGCGTTCGACGGTATGGTCCGGAATCGCGACGTTGATTCCGACCGTCGGGCCAACGACGTTGATTCCGTGGTTGTAGTATCTCGGCTCCGACAGGTTCGCATTGGACATGTGCATGTACTCGACGCCGGCGGAAACACTGTAGCGGGGATTGAAGTTGTAGCGGACCCCGGCGCCCATCAGGAACGTAAATGTGAAGTCCTGCCCCTGGCCAATCTGTGGCTGATGTGACGCAACTTCTTCCGGGCCCTCGGCGTCGGTGAATCCCATGCCGCCCTTTATCTCGAAATAAGGCGCGAGTCTCCAGTTGGGTTGTACAAAGTTGTACCGAACGCCTGTGATCACGGCGATGTAGCGCGACTCCGGACCCTGGGTGATGACCGTATAGGAGCCGCCGAAAGTGACATCGGTGTTGCCGCGCAGAAACGACGGGCCGCACGGATTGTACAGCTGCCATCGCAGAGAGCCGATTAACGGGAGCAGCGTGTAATTGACGGTTCCCGGCACGCGGGCGAACTTCTCGCCCAGAAACGGATCGAACAAGAGCGGCACGTTGTAGAAAAGATATGACGTGTCGTAGGCAAATTCGAGCTTGTTCTTATAGTAGATCTGCTGGTTGAAATCAGTCTCGCTCGGGGCTCCGTTTGAAGACTGATTCGACTCGGCTCGCGCGGACAATGGTACCGCGAAGCTCAAACACGCCAGTGCGAGGACGGTGACTAGCCAGATCGCGCATCTCATCGCGGCCTCCAAGCCTCCCTCTACGCCGGTCCAAGAAATGGATAATCAAAGCAGACCCCCCGCCGCCTGAGTGCGTGCGGAAAAACTCCCGGACGCAGTAGCATAGACTGCAAGGAACGGGAAGCTGCTGCGCATTTGCCGTATGTGCATATCCCGGCACGGACCCAACAACTCGGCCGTTGCACCGATAGCCGTGGCGCCGCGCAAGAAACAATTGCGCTCAATTTCGCGGCATCCCGGAGCGCGGGTGGGCTTTTGCGCGCTTGCTACAGGAGCATCGATGCGGGAAGATTTTTTCTGCAACGCGGCCACTCCGGTTCTCTTCCATTTCGAACTCTTCCCGCCATGCATCGGCCGCTCGCAACGTCGGTGAGACAAGGCTGACCCGCGCCAGGAGGCCCATCACAGGGACGACTGTTCCGATCCGGTATCGCAACGCGCAGAGGCGTGCCGCAGGGAACCCCGGCGAGTTCGCCGGGTTTTCCGCGAGCGGCAGTGTCTCGCACGTGCGGCCTTTTCGGCGCCCGGTCGGATTCATCCGGAGGTGTTAAAAATGGCTGGCATTATGCTCGGACAGGGATTCGAGGAAGTACGCGAGCACTGGCTGTGGTTTCTGGTCCTGGGAATCGCGTTGATCGTGCTCGGCTGCGTCGCGATCGGCTCGGCGGTCGCCGTCACGCTGCTGTCCGTGATGGTGGTCGGATGGGTGCTGATTTTCGGAGGCCTGTTCCAGGTTGCACACGCGCTTATCCGGCATCGATGGAACGGCTTTATCGTGAACCTGCTTGCGGGGGTGCTTTACGCGGCGGCGGGATTCCTGATGGTCTCGAGGCCGGGCGCCGCGGCAGCGACACTGACCCTGATGATCGCGATGTTCCTGATCGTCGCGGGCTCCTTCCGGCTCCTGCTTGCCTTTACGTCCAACCTGCAGCATCGCGGATGGCTTGTGCTGAACGGAGTCGTCGGGATGCTCCTTGGATTTTCGATCTGGGCCCAATGGCCGGCTTCCGGGCTCTTCGCGATCGGCCTGTTCATCGGTATCGACCTGATTTTCGACGGATGGAGCGAAGTGATGCTTGCGCTCGGTGCGCGGACTCTGCCTGCGCGCGGACGTCTGGGCGGCTACGGGCTTGCGCCGCATTGACGCGGCGCCCGCGCGGCCTCGCGAGGCGGTGTCCTCACCTGATTCGGCCGCTCAGCCGGTGACGGCGGGATATTCGGGCTTGTACACGTGCGACTCGATAAAGGCGCCGATATCCTTCGGTTCGCCGACACGCGCGAGACCGCGCGCGAAGATGACCTCGGCGACGTGCCTGGCAACCCGTATTTCGGTCGCCAGGATGCTCGACTGGGGCGGATAGATGAGGCCGACGTCGAGGTCGGCCGCCGACACCTGCTCGGCCACCGCATGAGCCGCCGCGATGAACATCTCGTCCGTGACCAGTTTTGCCCGCGTCGCGTAAACCGCAAGCCCTATCGCGGGAAAGATGTACATGTTGTTGCACTGCCCCGGAACGAACGTCTGGTCGCCGTATCGCACGGGCATGAAGGGGCTTCCGCTTGCGAAGACGGCGCGCCCGTCGGACCATTCGTAGGCCTCTTCTGCGGTGCACTCGGAGTTCGCGGTCGGATTCGAAAGCGCGAAGATAATCGGACGCTCGTTGACCCGCGCCATCGCCTCGATAACCTGGCGGTCGAAGGTCTTGGCGACCGTGCTAACGCCGATAATCGCAGTCGGCTTCAACGATTCGATGGCGGCGGCGAAGGTCTTGGTTGGCGCGTGGGCGTGAGCGTACGGCTTCTGGAAGTCGGACAGGTCCGCGCGCGTTGACTCGACGAGCCCCTTGCTGCTGAACAGCCAGTTGCGCGCGCGGGCCTGCTCGGGCGTGAGCCCTTCGGCGACCATCGCCTGCGCCAGCAGTTCGGCGATTCCCACTCCCGCCTGGCTCGCGCCGAGAAAGAGGAACTTCTGCTCGGAAAGCTTGCCGCCGGTGATGCGCAGCGCACCAAAGATTCCGGCAAGGACGACCGCCGCCGTGCCCTGGATATCGTCGTTGAAGCAGCAGAGCCGCTCGCGATAACGGTCGAGCAGGCGGAAGGCGTCGAATCTTCCCCAATCCTCGAACTGGATGCAGCAGTAGGGAAATTCCTCCAGCACCGCCGCGACGAACTCGTCCACAAGTTGATCCACTTCCGCCTCGGAGGCGCGAGACTGGCGCAGGCCGATGTACATCGGATCCTGGAGAAACGCCTCGTTGTTGGTCCCGCAGTCAATCGTGACCGGCATCGTGAACTGCGGCGGGACGCCGGCGCACGCCGTATAGAGCGCGAGCTTGCCGATAGGTATGCCCATGCCGTTGGCGCCAAGGTCGCCAAGGCCGAGGATGCGCTCGCCGCTGGTGACCACGACGAATCGCACGTCGCGCTCGGGCCAGTTGCGCAGGATTTCACGCACATGACCCTTGCGGTTCAGAGAGACATAGAGGCCCTTGGGACGCTGGAGAAGGTGGCTGAAATGCAGACACGCCTCACCCACGGTCGGAGTATAGACGAGCGGCAGAAAAGCGGCCGGGTCGGACATCAGAACGCGGTAAAAGAGGGTCTCATTGGAGTCCTGCAACGCCGACAGATACAGGTACTTCTCGAGGTTGGAGGGCTTCTGCGCCAACTGCGTCAGGGCCCGCTGAAGCTGGACCTTTTCGTCGTCAACCGCCTCCGGTAGAAGGCCTACGAGTCCCAATGCCTGACGTTCGGCCTCGGTGAAGCAGGTACACTTGTTGTACCGCGGATCCCGCAGCAGTGCCGCGCCTCGCAGATTCGTCGTCATCCGTGACCCTCTTGGAGAATTTGCCCGACGGCGGGGATTTCGAACGCAACGGACGGCCGCTCCCCCCGGGCCGGCCGCTCCGGGACGTCTCGTTCGTGCACGCCGCGTCGGTCCATCTTGCATAGCCGCCGAACGCGTCTGACGCAATCGGCGCCAGCCCCTTTCAGCATCTTTTTGTGGCCGACAAGGTTGCGCTCCGCCGTCCAGCCCGAGAGGCCGGCCGGGGACGCCGGCCAAAGGCATTGAGAACCGGCTTCGCGGCGTGCGGACTTTGCGTCTCCCGGCGCCTTCGGAAAGCCCGGAATATTGCGTGGTTTCAGCCGTTATCTGCTAAACTTTCGGGTCTCTATGAAGAAGGTTCTGATGGTGTGCACGGGAAACATGGACCGCAGCCCGACGGCCGCGATGGTGGTTGCGGAGATGTGTGCGCCAGTATGGGTAACCTCGGCTGGAACCGAGCCCTGGGCCAAGAACCATGTTTCCCTCGAACTGGTCGAAGAGGCGGACGTGATTTGCGTAATGGAGGAAGCCCATCGCCGTTTCATCCTTGACCGCTTTGGCGACGTGCACGCAGAGAAGGTGGTGGTCCTTGAAATTCCCGACAACTATATTTGCTGGGAGGACGAACTCGTACACCTGCTCAAGCCCAGGCTGCGTGCCGTACTCGCACTGCCGCCATCGCGACGCTGAAAGGCCGAATGCCGCGCTCCGCCGCTCGCGCGCCGGCCGGACGCCCAAGGGACGGATGCATAGTTCCCTTCCAACCCGAGGACGCTTCGTGCCGATACTGACCTGATATGAAGAACTCGCCCGCGCGAGGCATCAGCAATAGCCAGGAGAGGGACCTGATCAAGGTCGCCCTCGCCGACAAGAACCCGATGGTGCTTTCCGGCGTGAAGCATCTGCTCGAAAGCGACGGCCGCTTCCGTGTGGTCGCCACCGCGAGCGACGGAGAGCGATTCCTCGAACTCGCCCGCCGCCATCGCTTCGACGTCGGAATCGTGGGATGGGAAATGCCGCGATGCGGCGGACGGGCCGTCCTGCAGGCGCTTCGGGTTCAACCGAGAGGGCCGCGAATCGTGATTTACACCGGAAGCCGCGACCCAGAGCTGCCGCGCGAGGTCATGGCGCTGGGCGGCGCCGGATTCTGCGCCAAGATCGAACCGCCCGAGCGCCTGCTCGCGGTTGTGCTGGAGGTTGCCGCGGGCCGCATGTCGTTTCCGTTCGTGGACGTGCGCAGGCTCGGCCACGACCCGCTCGCGATGCTCACCCGGCGCGAGCGCGAACTGCTTCAGGGCCTGGCCGCCGGCAGGACCAACGCGCGGCTTGCCACCGACCTCGGGGTCTCCGTCAATACCATCAAGTTCCACTTGAAGAACCTGTACGAGAAGCTCGCGGTGAGGAACCGGGCCGAGGCGGTGGCGATGGGCATGCGCAGCCGGCGCGGCGCAGAATAACGGCGAGACGTCCCCGGCTCTTTTCCTGATTTTCCACCCACCCGAACGGGTAGGTCATTCAGCCACTCCTAAGATTTACCGGGACCGCCCTATCGGGTGTGCCGCGGCATATCGCATACGCGCAAACCGCCATACGCTTGGAATACTCGGCGAAGAGCCGGGCGACGAGGCCGGGAAGTCCGGTTATCGCGAGCCCGGAAGGAACGACGCGTCTATGCAGATGGAAGCAGCGGACCGGGAACCGTTGAACCGTTACGAAGACGCTGTGGTGCGCCTGATGGTTAATGGCGCTCGGAGGAAAGCCAGGGCAAAGGACGTACGCTTGATTTCCCATCCCCTGCTGAGGGCGCTTGCCGAAAGCGGGACCGCCCACATCTACGCCGACACGGCCGATATCGACGAACTCTCGGCTCTGGTCGTCGAAGGCGAGACCAGCGACGCCGTTTACCTCTACTCCGAGATCGACGGGAACACGACCAACCAAGCGCTTTTCCGCAAGGTCTTCGAACGTTACCTCGACAACGAGGATGGTAACAACGTGGCCTCGTGGCTGGGCCATCTGAGGCTCGAAAAGCCCTCTCTCACGCGTGAAGAGGCGACGATCGCTCTCTACAGCATCATCAATGCGCGGCTTGGTCTCGAAGTCCTGAACCACTTCTCCGCCGCCCGTCCGTGGAACGTGAGCCTCGAGTTGCACACCGCGCTCGCCCGCGACCCCGAGGCGGCCGCGAGCGTGGGGCGATGCCTGAGCGCGGCGGTGCCGGACTCCTTCGTCAAGGTGGCGTTCACCCCCGATCATCCACAATGCTTCCTCATCGCACGCGACCTCGAGCGGGCGGGCGTGCCGGTCAATTTCACCGCGACGTTCTCCGCGCGCCAGGTGGTGGCGGCCGCGATGCTCGCGAACCCGCATCGCACCAACATCTTTATGGGCCGGCTCAGCCAGGGGCTCGAAGCCGAGATGCTCGGCGAGCACGTCCTGCTGCAGGCGCAGCGCCAGATGCGCCGGCTGCGGCGCGGATTCGGCGTCAGCACGCTCAACATGGCGGCCAGCGTGCGCCGATGGCAGACGATTCCGCTGACGGCGGGATGCGACGCGTACACGGTGCCGTTCGCGGTTCTCAGGGACTTCCTCGCGCAGCGAGTCATGGACCACGAGGAAATCGAGCGCCGGGTCGAAGCGGATTACTCGGCAGAGCTCGGCATCTCCGGGCAGGTGCTCGGAAAGCTCGGACTGGAGCGGATCAAGCGGCTGTGGGTGGTCGAGCCCGAGTTCATCGAGTTCCTCGACGAGCTTCGCAACTCGCGCGAGTTCGCGACCATCAACGGCGAGGGGCTGTTCAGGCGGTTCGATCGCGCGGGCTTCGGCGACATCTTCTTCGCCCCGACCAAGCCGCAATGGAAGGAACTGCGCGAGAGCAAGCTGCCCAACCTGGATTCGCCTCTGGCCAAGCTGATGCCGCTCGACACGCTCTATTCGCTGCTTGCGATCGGCGATTTCGTGAATTTCCAGGAAGAAATGGATCGAACGATCCGGGATTCGATCGAAAAGCTCTTTCAATGGTGAAGGGAAACGCAAAACCGACGGCGCTCGCGCACACGTTCAACCCGGACGGCGCCAGTCGTTATTGATTCCGGGGGTATGAAATGAAGAACACACTGTCGACAAAGGAACGTTACAAGGCTGGTGTCATCCCGTACGCCAAGATGGGCTACTGGGATCCTGATTACGTTCCCAAGGACACGGACGTCCTCGCCGTCTTCCGCGTGACGCCCCAGAAAGGCGTCGATCCGGTTGAGGCGGCGGCCGCAGTCGCCGGAGAATCCTCGACCGCCACGTGGACGGTCGTTTGGACCGACCGGCTGACCGCGTGCGACGTTTATCGCGCCAAATGCTTCCGGGTCGATCAGGTTCCCGGAAGCGAAGACCAGTACTTCGCGTATATCGCCTACGACCTCGACCTGTTCGAGGAAGGGTCGGTCGTCAACATGGCGGCGTCGATTATCGGCAACGTCTTCGGCTTCAAGGCGGTAAAGGCGCTCAGGCTCGAGGACATGCGGATTCCGGTCGCCTACCTCAAGACGTTCCAGGGACCGCCGACCGGCATCGTCGTGGAGCGCGAGCGGCTGGATAAGTTCGGCCGTCCGCTGCTCGGCGCGACCGTCAAGCCCAAGCTCGGCCTTTCCGGCCGCAATTACGGACGCGTGGTGTACGAGGCGCTCAAGGGCGGACTCGACTTCACCAAGGACGACGAGAACATCAACTCGCAGCCGTTCATGCATTGGCGCGACCGTTTTCTGTTCTCGATGGAGGCGGTGAACCGCGCCGCGGCCGAAACCGGCGAAGTCAAGGGCCATTACCTCAATGTGACGGCCGCAACCATGGAGGACATGTACGAGCGAGCCGAATTCGCCAAGGAACTCGGCTCGGTAATCGTCATGGTCGACCTGGTTATCGGCTATACGGCGATCCAGTCGATGTCGAAGTGGGCACGGCGCAACAACATGCTTCTCCATCTGCATCGCGCCGGCCATTCCACCTATACCAGGCAGAAGAATCACGGCGTCAACTTCCGCGTCATCTGCAAGTGGATGCGGATGGCGGGCGTGGACCATCTGCACGCCGGCACCGTCGTCGGCAAGCTCGAGGGCGATCCGCACCTCATCAAGGGCTTCTACGACACCCTGCGCGAGGATCGCACGCCGATAAGTCCCGAAACTGGGCTGTTCTTCGATCAGGATTGGGCGTCGCTACGCAAGGTGATGCCGGTGGCGTCGGGCGGGATTCATGCCGGCCAGATGCATCAACTGCTTCATTACCTCGGCGAAGACGTTGTGCTCCAGTTCGGCGGCGGCACGATCGGGCATCCGATGGGTATCCAGGCGGGTGCGACCGCCAACCGCGTCGCGCTGGAGGCGATGATTCTCGCGCGCAACGAGGGGCGCGACATCATGAGCGAAGGACCCCAGATCCTCGAACGTGCGGCGCTCGCATGCGCGCCTCTGCGTGCGGCGCTCGACACCTGGCGGCACGTGACGTTCGATTACGAGTCCACGGATACCGTCGATTATGTTCCGACGCCGACGCTCGCCTGAATGAGCAAGGAGAGACAACCGTGCGAATAACACAGGGAACGTTTTCGTTTCTTCCCGACCTTTCGGATGACCAGATCAGGGCGCAGGTGCAGTACTGCCTCGACCAGGGTTGGGCGATCAACGTAGAATATAGCGACGACCCCCATCCGCGTAACACCTACTGGGAAATGTGGAACATCCCGATGTTCGACGTCCGCGATGCGGCGCCGATCATGCGCGAGATAAAGGCGTGCCGCGAGCAGTACCCGCGCCATTACATCAAGGTCAACGCTTACAATTTCAACCGCGGCCGCGAAACAGTGGCGCTGTCGTTCCTGGTGAACCGGCCGGCGGAGGAGCCTGGTTTCGGCCTGACGCGCCAGGAAGTTCAAGGTCGCACGATCAACTACGTGGTTCGCAGTTACGCCACTGACAAACCCGAGGGCATGCGTTACGACGGCGCGATGCCCAACGGGTCCGGGAACGGGCGCTAAAAGGCGGCATAGGACAGGCCTTAGATGCAAATGGATCTCGATTCGAAACTCGACGGATTGCGGCCCGGCCCGCAGGGACTGGTCGTTGACGTTCAGGCCGCGCTGAAAGAGTGCAACGTCCTGGAAGTGCTCGACGAACTGGACCGCGAACTGGTCGGGCTGAAACCGGTCAAGACGCGCATCCGCGAGATCGCCGACTTCCTGCTCATCGAAGGCTTGCGCAAGCGCGCCGGCATGACCGCCGAGACGCCGACCCTCCACATGAGCTTCACCGGAGGGCCAGGGACGGGGAAGACCACGGTCGCGATGCGGATGGCGACGATACTTCATCGCCTCGGTTACGTCCGCCAAGGGCATCTGGTGGTCGCCAGCCGCGCCGATCTCGTCGGCCAGTACGTCGGGCATACGGCGCCCAAGACCAGGGAAATCCTGAAGAAGGCCGCCGGCGGCGTGCTGTTCATCGACGAAGCCTACTATCTCTACCGTCCGGACAATGAACGCGATTACGGTCAGGAAGCTATCGAGATGCTGCTCCAGGCGATGGAGAACCAGCGCGAGGACCTGGTCGTCATTTTCGCCGGATACAAGGACAGGATGCGCACCTTCTTCAGGAGCAATCCCGGACTTCGGTCGCGAATAGCGCATCACATAGACTTCCCCGATTACACACTTGAAGAGCTGATGTCTATTGCGGAGTTGATGCTCCGTCAGCAGATGTACGAATGGGACGAAGCGTCGCGCGATGCTTTCAGGCAATACCTGGAGCTCAGGATGAAGCAGCCGCACTTCGCCAATGCGCGCAGCGTGCGTAACGCAATCGACAGGATGAGGCTCCGCCAGGCCCATCGTCTTGTGTCCCGCGGAGGAACTGTCAGCGCGGAGGATCTCAGCCGGCTCGACGCGAGCGACATCACGCAGAGCCGGGTTTTCCAGGGTGGGATCGACACCGACGATCCCATCGACGAAGTGGAACGAGGAACGTGACAATGAGCTTGCAGGCGGTCCGGAACGAAGCTGGCTCGCCGCCGGAAATCGAAGCGTGGCGGCGGCATCGGGCTCGCCGCGACAGGGGGTAATGATGGCGCAACGACCAATCCTTTTAGCGATCGTGGGTGACAGCGCAGCGGGAAAGTCCACCCTGACGGCCGGCCTCGTCAAACTCCTGGGACGCGAGCGCGTAACGCACGTCTGCACCGACGATTACCACAAGTACGATCGGCGCGAGCGGGCTCAGTTCAACATCACCCCGCTCAATCCGGAATGCAATTACATGGATATTCTCGAGCTGCATCTCGAGCGCCTTCATTACGGGCAGCCGATCCTCAAACCCGTCTACGATCACACGACCGGCACTTTTGTGCGCCCGCAGTACATACAGCCGACGCAGTTCGTGATCGTCGAGGGCTTGCTCGGGTTCCACACGCCGGTGATGCGCCAGTTCTACGACGTCAAGCTCTACCTCGATCCGCCCGAGGACCTGCGCAGATTCTGGAAAACCCGGCGCGATACCACCAAGCGCGGATACACTCTGGAGCAGGTGGAATCCGAACTGGCGCGGCGCGAATCGGACTCGCGGACTTTCATCTGGCCGCAACGCGAGTTCGCCGACATTATCGTCCGCTTCCAGCCACCGCGTGGAACCACGCCCGAGACCGCCAACGGCCATCTCGACGCCCGGCTGGTGCTGCGCCCCACCATTCCTCATCCCGACCTGAGCTACCTCTTCGACGACTCGGATAAAGCGGCCTCGGTCCGGCTCTCACTCGGACGTGACTGCGGACGGCCGGTCGATATCCTGGAAGTGGACGGCAGCGTGCCCGCGGACGAAGCGGCCAAGCTCGAGGGCAAGATCTGGCAACACATGAGCGAACTCCAGCCGGTCAAGGCCGACGAGTTCGGCCTCTACCAGGATCCCGCCGAAATACGGCACAGCGATCCGCTCGCGCTGACCCAGCTGTTCGTGACCTACCATCTGCTCAGGAAATACAGCGAGGGCAGAAAGATGTTGTTCGCGCCGCCGGTCGCCGCGTTGAGCCGCATGCGCTCGGTGCCTACCAGCGTGCTTGGTCAGGAGTCGGAAGAGGCGGAAGTCGGAAGGTCGGCAAAGTAACGGCAACGCCGGATGCGTGAAACCCTGCAAGTAGGAGGCAGGCATGAAGGCGATAATGGCTCTAAAGCTCAGCACCGGTTGCTACCAGGCTCATCCTGAAGCGGAAGTCGAGGACTGGGAGGAGGTCAAGGATTACGCCGTAAGTGTGCGTTACCTCGGACCGGTTGAAGGTCCCGCCAGTTTCCGCCACGCGGTGCGCGTCACTGACGAGGATCTTTCGGAACGCGTTTACCTGCTCGACGGCGACACCATTTAGGTCCGCGGCAGCCGCCGGACGCTCTCCGGCAGCGATGCGGCGGTCGGCATGCGCCGGGCGTAGGTGTGCGCCTGTCGGGCGACCGTCCGCTTACTCCGACCGTCGCGATTCGCCGGACTCCGGCCGCTGTCCCGGCGCGCGCAGCCGCGAATCCCGGCGCACGCGACTTCCGCGAGCTTTGTCTTTCGTCAGGCTCTCCGAACCATCCATTTCTGACCTTCATCTCCGCTCCTTGCCACGCTTCGGCGGAGTTCCCTTAGTCAATTAAGGCGCTTTTCGAGGCGCCCGAGCGGTCTCCGTCCGTGCGAGTGCATCGCGATAGCCGTCCCCAGCCCGCACCGGCGATGAAACGCGGGGATTTCATTTCGGACGCGTTATCGCCGATACTGTCCTGCGCGGACTGGAAACGACACGGCAGGCGTCACCCCATCGAGCGTCGCCGCCGACGAGAGGCAGGAGGGAGCAGGCTCGTGCAATATCGGAATCTTGGAAACTCGGGGCTCAAGGTTTCGTTGGTCGGCCTGGGATGCAACAACTTCGCGATGAAGTGCGACGCCGAACAGACCGCCGCCGTGGTGCATCGCGCACTCGACGAAGGTGTCACCCTGTTTGACACCGCGGACATCTACGGCAACCGGGGCGGGTCCGAGGAACTCCTCGGCACGGCGCTCGGCAACCGCCGGCGCGACGTTGTCGTCGCCTCCAAGTTCGGCATGGCGATGGGCGAGGGTCCGTATCTGCGCGGAGGCTCACGCCGCTACATTGTCGCGGCGGCGGAAGCGAGCTTGAGACGGCTCGGCACGGACTACATCGACCTCTACCAGATTCACGCGCCCGATTCCGATACGCCGCAGCAGGAGACGCTCGAGGCTCTGACCGACCTGGTGCGCGCCGGCAAGGTCCGCTACGTCGGATGCAGCAATTTCGCGGCCTGGCAGGTCGCCGACGCAGCATGGAACTCGCGCGCGCACGGGCTTGCGCAGTATGTCTCCGCGCAGAACCAGTACAATCTTCTCGACCGCCGCGTCGAGCGCGAGCTTGTCCCCGCCTGCCGCCATTTCGGCCTCGGTATCCTGCCGTACTTTCCTCTCGCAAGCGGCTTCCTGACCGGGAAGTATCGGCAGGGCGCCGAAGCGCCCGAGGGCAGCCGGCTCGCGCTGATGCAGCGGATGGCCGATCAGGTGATGACCGAGGAAAACTTCGCGACGCTCGAGCGCCTTGAGAATTTCGCGCGCAGCCGCGAGCGTACGATCCTGGAACTGGCGATCGGATGGCTCGCGTCGCAGCCGCTCGTTTCGAGCGTCATCGCCGGCGCGACGACCGCCGAGCAGGTGAGCGCGAACGTCAAGGCCGGCGCGTGGAAACTGTCCGCGCCGGAATTGGAGGAAGTCGACAAATTGACCCGGCGTTGAGCGTTGCCTTGCGAGCGGCGCCTCAGCACCCTGTCCTGCCCGCCGTGCCTACGACGTCCGCTCGATAACGAATCTTCCGATCCGGTCGATCGCCTGCTGTCCTTCGGGCAGAAGCTTCGCGAAGACATGCCAGACGTGGATCATGTCGTCCCAAACCTCAAGCTTCACTTCAACTCCAGCCGCTTTGGCGCGCGCGGCGACCCGGGTTGCGTCGTCGAGCAGTATCTCGGCGTCGCCGACCTGTATCAGCAGCGGCGGGAAGCCGCGAAAGTCGGCGTGAAGCGGCGAGGCGAGCGGGTTTTTCGCGTCCGCCCCGCCAAGATACATGCTTGCCATCTCGCTCAATCCGCCCGGCTGGATCATCGGGTCGCGATTCGCCCTGCTCCGCACCGAATCGCCCGTGCCTTCAAGGTCGGTCCACGGCGAGATCGGCACCGCGCCCGCCGGCAACGGAACGCCCGAATCGCGCAACGCGGCCAGCGCGGCGAGCGTCAATCCTCCGCCCGCGGAATCGCCCGCGATTACGATTTTGCCCGGTGAATGATCCTCGGAAAGAAGCCATCGATAAGCCGCAGTCGCGTCTTCGACGGCGGCCGGGAATGGATTCTCCGGCGCGAGGCGATAATCGATCGCAAGCGCCCGCGCATCGGAGGCCCGCGCGATCCTGGCGATCATCGCGCGATGCGTATTGCTCGAGCCCATCGTGTATCCGCCGCCGTGAAGATAAAGGATGACACGCTCGGCGTTCGCCGCAGGCGGCACGATCCATTGCGCGGGAACACCACCTGCATTGACGACGCGCGATTCGACGTCGGACGGCATCCGCTCGCTGACCCGTTCCATCCCGGCGCGAATTTCCGCGATCGTGGCGTTCGGATCTCCCGGTCGCGACGCGAGAATTTCGAGTACCTTGCTCAGTTGTTCGCTGGCCAAGTCAGTCCCTCCCCGCCTGAAGACGCGTTCACATGTCGTTTCCGCTCGATTCCCAGCCGAGGTTATGAAATGCGCCGCCAATTGCAACCCTTTTCCGACGGTGGACCAACGCGATAGTCTCGCCGGTTGATTGGCGGTCGGTCCTGTCGCGCGCGGGAACGGAAGTTTTTCGCAAGCGTGACCTCGCACCTCGCGCGGTGCAAAAAAAACGCAGGAGCCAGCGAATGAGCATCCAGCATTTTCCCGCGACCGTATCCGGTGAGGCCGTCGCCGAAGCGCTTGGGCGCGACGGCGCAGCGATAGTCGATTGCGCGGTTTCGAACGAGTTCATGGACCGTCTCGCCGCCGAACTGGCACCGTACATGGAGGCGACGCCGTTCGGCCCCGACGATTTCGCGGGGCGCCGCACGCGCAGGACGGGAGGATTGATCGCGCGCTCGCCTGGATGCCGCGAGCTCGTGATGAATCCGCTCGTGCTCTCGGTCGCTGCGAAAGTCCTGTCGCACGCGACCAGCTTTCAACTGCATTTGACGCAGGTTATCGCGATCGGACCGGGCGAGCCCGCCCAGCCGATCCATCGCGACCAATGGGCGTTCGATTTCTTCAAGTTCCCCAGGGACTACGAGGTGCAGTGCAACACGCTCTGGGCGATGACCGACTTCACGGCCCGAAACGGCGCAACCCGCGTGATTCCCGGAAGCAATCATTACGACGACGGCTTGCAGTTCACGGAGGCCGACACCGAGCCGGCCGAGATGGCGCGGGGTTCGATGCTTATTTACACGGGGAGCATTTACCACGGCGGCGGCGCGAACCGTTCGAGCGCAACCCGATGCGGCATCAACATCACCTACAATCTCTCGTGGCTTCGCCAGGAGGAAAATCAGTACCTCGCGACGCCGCTCGAGATTGCACGCACGCTGCCGGTCGAACTGTTGCGCCTGATGGGATATTCGCGCGGTGCGTACGCGCTCGGCTACGTCGATGATCTGCGCGATCCGATCGAGGTCGTGAAGCCTGAGATACGAAAGAACGGGCTCGGAAATCTTTCGGAGGTGCAGGAGAAGCTTCGGGCGCAGGCGAAAAAATTCCGCGGCGAAGACGAGAACGCATAACGCCGCCATCGATCAACTGACACCAATAGAGTCCGTCGGAGCCGACTATAGTAGGAGCCTGTCTAACCCTCACTTCGACTTCCACCGCACAGGCGATTTGGTAAAATCGTGCCCGTTTCCTTCCGCCTCGCCGCTTCCGGCGAGGTCTCCGTGCACGCAGCGGCACAAATGCCTTCGAACCTCACCAAAGGGCGATTGAAGTTGAAGAGCCAAAAGGGAAGGCGGTTATTGCACCCCTACTTCGACCGCGCGGCAGACAGCATCTACGTGCTGGACAGCAAAACGGGCCGAATCCTGGACGCCAATAACCGCGCGACGCAGATGTTGGGTTACAGCCGGGATGAACTGCTGAAAATATCCGCGCGGGATATTGAAGTCGCGCTCTCGCCAGACACCATCGATGTTATCCATCAGCGCACAGAGCAGGAAATAGTTGCAGTGGAAGGCACCCATCGGCGCAAGGACGGCTCGACATTCCCAGTGGAAGTCCGCCTGGCTTCCCTCGCACCGGAGCAGCCGCACCGGGTGCTGGCGATCGTGCGCGACGTCACGGCGCGCAAGCGGACGTTGGAGGCGCTGCGACAGCAGGCCGCCCTGCTGGACCTGGCACACAACGCCATTTTTACCCTCGACTCTGAGGGCAGGATTACCTATTGGAACGAAGGCGCGGCGCGGCGTTACGGATGGAGCAAAGAGGAAGCGCTGGGAAAACTCGCGCACACCCTGCTGCAGACGCAATTCCCCGAGCCGCATGAAAAGATCGAAGACA
The DNA here is from genome assembly GCA_021786815.1 of Deltaproteobacteria bacterium. Taxonomy (GTDB): domain Bacteria; phylum Desulfobacterota; class Binatia; order Binatales; family Binataceae; genus DTIX01. The sequence goes on along the minus strand of JAJYMR010000069.1, from coordinate 3,425 downwards.
CCCTGATGCGTATGGGCCGATGGGAGGGAGAACTCGTTCACACGTGCCGCGATGGCCGGCGTATCACTGTCGACAGCCGATGGGCCGTTCAGCGCGACACCAAGGGCGACGGCTTCCGAATCCTCGAAATCAACAACGACATCACCGAGCGCAAGCGGGCTGAGGAGGCGCTCAGGGACGAGGCCAAACGCAAGGATGAGTTTCTGGCACTGCTTGGTCACGAGTTGAGAAATCCTCTGGCGGCGATTTCTACCGCAATGCACGTGCTCGCCGGTGACCCGGCTGCCGAGCAGCGCAGGTCGCTTACGGAAATGATGAGCCGGCAAGTCGTCCTGATGCGACGTTTGCTGGACGATCTCCTCGACCTCCGCCGCATCACCCATGGCAAGATCGAATTGAAGAAGGAATGCATCGACTTTGTGGAATTTCTGCACAAGGCAGCCGCGTCCGTGGGATCGGCCGTCGCGAGCCGCCGGCAGCGGTTGATTCTCCGCCTGCCCACCGAGTCCGTGCGCTTCATGGCGGACCGAACGCGGTTGGAACAAATCGCGACGAACCTGCTCGGCAACGCCTCCAAGTACACCGGTCAGGGAGGGAGAATCGAACTTTCCGGCGGCAGGGAAGGTTCCGAGGTCATACTCAGATGCAAGGACAATGGCCGCGGCATCCTGCCGGATATGCACCAGAGAATCTTCGAGCCGTTTACCCGCGGCGTGACAACTACCGATAGCCCCGGGGAGGCAAGCCTCGGTATCGGGCTGGCGCTGGTGAATCACCTGACAGAACTGCATGGAGGAACAATCTCGGTCGAAAGCGCCGGGGCGGGAATGGGAAGCGAATTCGCGGTGCGGCTGCCGCTGGTGGCGCCGTCATCGAACCAAGCCGCTCCCGTGGGGTCGAAGTCCGCACCTCCATCCCGCCGGATGCACTCCATTGTAGTCGTGGAAGACAACCCAGCCGTCGCCAAAGTTATGGAGACCGCGCTGGAGCAGGCCGGTCACGAAGTGCACGTGTTCTCGGACGGTCCTTCCGCGCTTCTAGGTGTTTTCGGGCTGAAGCCGGGCGCCGTTGTGCTCGACATCGGGCTTCCGGGGATGGACGGGTACGAGCTGGCGGCGAAGTTGAAGAAACAGAAAAACGTGCGAAACGCGCTGTTTATCGCGGTTTCGGGCTTCAAGCGGCGGGAGCGAGCGGGAAAGGCGCGCGATGATTTCGATCACTACTTCACCAAGCCGGTGGATATCCGCGCGCTGCTGGCTCTTCTCGGCGCGCGCCCGAGCAGGGCAACGGCTGGCGCGGCGATCAAGCGTCGGGAGCGTGGAAAGTCGAACCAGTTGCGGGCGCTCCTGGTGGAAGACCACGCGGGTCTGGCAACCGCAACGTCGAACCTGCTGCGCAGCGAAGGGCTTGAGGTCCGGACAGCATTCACGGGCCGAGAGGCTCTGGAAGCCGCACCGAACTTCCGGCCTCAGCTCGTCTTGTGCGACATGAATTTACCGGACATGAAGGGCCTGGCGGTGATCCGCAGCCTACGGTCGATTCCTTCGACTCGGGATACTCACGCCGTGATTCTAACAGCCATATCGGAAACGGAGATTCGGGCGTACAAGGGCGCAGCCAAAGGGCTCGGCGTCGATGCGTTCATGTCCAAGCCGATCACGGTCGAAGCGGTGCGGGCACTGGTGGGCAAACTCAAGCCGCAGCAACGCTCGTCTTGCCAGGATTCGCGCGACGCCTTGGGCAGCCCCTGATCGGCTTTACGCTTTCGAGATTCCGTCGCGCCCTTCGTGCTAGCGCGGCGTTGCGCCGAGGCGGGGACGGGAGATGGGCCGTCCTCGCCCCCATTACCTGCTCAGCCACGATCGAGTCAGCTGTACTTTCGTTCCTGCCACCAGGGGAAGAAAGGCGGCATGTCCTTCGAGACCTTGTCGTGAAATTTCGCGGGCCGCTTTTCGAGAAACGACGTGACGCCTTCCTTCACGTCGTTTGACGAGCCGCGCGCGAAAATCGCTCGGCTGTCGATCTTGTGCGCTTCCATCGGATGGTCCGCGCCGAGCATCCGCCACATCATCTGCCGCAGCAGCGCGACCGAGACCGGTGCGCAGTTGTCTGCGATCTCGCGGGCGAGCGCACGCGCGGCCGGAATAAGTTCGTCGCGCTTGTAGAGCTTTTTGACGAGTCCGCCCTGCAGAGCTTCTTCGGCGGAGAAAACCCGGCCCGAAAATGCCCATTCGAGCGCCTGCGAGATACCCACCACGCGCGGTAGAAACCAACTGGAGCACGCCTCGGCGACGATACCGCGGCGGGCAAAGACGAAACCGAAACGCGCGTCCTCGGAGGCAAGCCTGACGTCCATCGGAAGCTGCATCGTGACGCCCACCCCGACCGCAGGTCCGTTGACCGCGGCGATTACAGGCTTCAGGCACTCGAAGATGCGGAGCGTAAGCCGCCCTCCGCCGTCGCGGACGGATTCGTGGCTCCAGTCTATCGTTCCGTCCGGCCGGATAGCGCCGCGCTTCTCCGGGCGATCCTCGCGCGCGGGGTCGAAGCTCTTGGCTCCGGCGGACAGGTCGGCGCCGGCGCAGAAACCACGTCCCGCGCCGGTCACGATAATCGCGCGCACGTCGTCGTCGGCGTCGGCGCGATCGAAGGCGTCGACCATCTCGCGCATCATCTGGTCGGTGAAAGCGTTCAGCCGTTCGGGGCGGTTAAGAGTAATCGTCAGGATATTTTCCTGGACGTCGTAGAGGATCGTCTCGTAGGTCATGCCTCTTCTCCGTGAACGTGAAAACAAAGCCGAGATTCTAGCATCATTGGGGTGTGGGTGGTCACGCGATCCGATACGCCTCGCGCGACGAGAGAAGGATCGCGGAGAGTTGCTGTCATTCTGAGCGTGCGAAGAATCCCGTTCCACCGAAGCTTGGGTGGCACGAGATCCTTCGCTTCGCTCAGGATGACAAGAGAGGGAACCAGGACGAGAGGGAAAACAGGATCGTGGGGTTGTGCCGCGGTAACCCGGGCAAGTGAAGCATCGCACCTAACCCCTGACCCCTTCCCTGAAGGGAAGGGGAACCATCTTTTGTGAGGGCCTTCTCCGAGGAGTGCCCGCAGGGAGAATTGTGGCTCGTGGCGCGGTTCGAGGCCGGTTACTTCTTGATGCGGGGGCGGAGGTAGGTGACGGCGCGGTCGAGGGTCGTCATCTGCGGATAATCCGATTCGGGAATATCCACTCCCGTGGTCTCATGGATAGCGATTGCGAGGTTCAGGATATCCATCGAATCGAGATCGATTTGCTCGCGCAGATCGACCGCCGGATCGATCTCTCCGGTTTCCGCCTCGGGTGCGATTTTTTTCAGCTCACGAAGCACGAGCGCCTTGATCTCGTCGTCGGTCATAGCTCTTCCGGCTCCTGCAGGATGCGATCG
>JAJYMR010000384.1 GCA_021786815.1 Deltaproteobacteria bacterium | reverse complement strand
GTTTTCGTGGGTGGGTTTTCGCCAGACCGCCGTTTACTACGACCGGATGCCGCGCAACGCCGGGCGGAGCCGCTTCAACTACTGGCGGCTATGGAACTTCGCACTCGACGGAATTACCGCGTTCAGTTCCCTGCCGCTCAAGATTTGGAGCTATGTCGGGCTTGCGATTTCGCTGAGCGCCTTCCTTTACGCGGCTTTCCTCGCGGCGTTGCGCCTTGCGCGCGGAATCGACGTTCCGGGCTATACGTCGCTGATGGTGGTGATACTGTTCCTCGGCGGCGTGCAACTGATCACGCTCGGCGTGGTCGGCGAGTATCTCACTCGCGTCTACAACGAGGTCAAGGGGCGTCCGCTTTATATCGTAAGGGAGCGCTTCGGATTCGACGGCGATTCCACGTCGCCCGCGCCGGAGATAAGAGACCCGGAGTGGAACACGAAGTCTACCTAGCCACTGCGGCGCTCGAGAATTCCCACTGGTGGTTTCGTGGCCGGCGGGCAATCGTCACAAGCGTGCTCGACCGCCTCGGAGTCGGCCCCGGCGCCGAGATCGTCGAACTGGGATGCGGCACGGGCGGCAATCTTGCCGAACTCGCGCGTTACGGGCGGGTGTGGGCGATGGAGCCTGACCCGTGGGCGCGCGAGGTTGCCGCAGGCCGCGGATGCGCGACGGTGCTCGAAGGAAGCCTGCCCGACGCGCTGCCGTTCGGGCCGCGGCGCTTCGACCTGGCCGTGATGACCGACGTGCTCGAACACGTCGGGCCGGACCGCCAGGCGCTCGCTGCAGTGCGCTCGCTGCTGAAGCCCGGCGCCCACCTCGTGCTCACTGTCCCCGCGATGCCGTCGCTGTGGAGCAGCCACGACGAGGCGCATCATCATCAGCGCCGTTACCGCGCGGCGGACTTGCGCGCGAAACTTATTGAGGCGGGCTTCGAGCCGCCCTACCTGAGCCATTTCAACTTCGTCCTGATGCCGCCGATCGTGATCGCCCGTCTCGCAGAACGCGTCCTGCGGCCTCGGCACGGACCCGGCGGCACGGCCCACGACCTGAACAGGCCGCCGACGCTGCTCAACGGGATACTCACGCGCGTCTTTGCCGCGGAGCGCCACGTCGTCGTGCGCCTGCCCCTGCCCATCGGCGTCTCGATTCTCGCAATCGCCCGAACGCCCGCGGCGCCGAAGGCTTCCGCCCAGCGACTGCCGCTTCCCAACTAAATTGTCGCTTTTATAAAGTGCGTTTTCGAAACGGTTCGATGCCGGCGCGAATCTGAATCGTGCTTCAAGCTCGAAATGCCTGTTCTGCGGGAAAGATCGCTTGCGCGCGAGCCGTCTGGACCCGCGCGCAACTTGTTAACCGCGTCCGCTCGGACACCAAGGGCGAATACGGTCAGAACTGCGCCCACGAAACGGTATCGGAGCCCGTGCCGTGGAGCGTGATACTGCCCGATGATACGACCGCGGAGCATCCCGCGCCGCTCGTAGAGGTATTATCCGTGCATTCGGTCGGGCGCCCGGTCTGGATGCACGAGTTCGTCGCCGTCGCCGCGCCGCTCGAGAGCGTCACCGTCCCACCGCATCCGGTATGCACGTATCCGGCGAAACTCGCGTTCCCGCTCCCATCATCAAGCGTGTTGTTGTGGCTTTTGAGGAGGCCGCCGGTACCTACTTCGAGCAAGTAGGTAGCCGCGTCGTTGGCGAATACGTCGAAAGCGTCGGCCCCCGCAGCGAAGGGGTTCGTCGACTCTACCGCGAGGCCGTCCCAATAGGCACCCAGAACCGGGGACGGGGTGTTGGCGGTCAGCCCGTTTGAGTTGGTGCCGCGTTGCAACAGGAGCGCGGACCCTCCCAGGCCAATACCCATGCCGTAGAGTTGATTGGACCCGTACGGAGCGCCGGGGTTGTTTACGAACGTATTGTTGGAGCCGTAGTAGCCCGTATTTGTTGGCGTGAGAAGCGGCAGGTAATCGAGTATAGTGGACACCTCGAAACGATTGCCCATGAACGATGTACTTGTAATTCCCGAGACGGTCGAGACCATGAAGTCGTTGTACCCGCTCCCATTGCTGTAGGCGAAGTTGCCCGCGAAGACGAGATAGTTCGCATCGTTCGTCGTGTCGGACGGCGCGAAGCGTCCGACCGCGCCACTGGCAGTCGTGGTCGCAGCGTTGCCTACAGTGACCGAGCACGCGCTGGTATAAGCGGTGATCGTCGTGGTCAGCGCGTTCGAAATCACGCCTGCTGCCGTTCCCGCCTTGTTTATCACGATAGGCCAATTGCCTTGCGTCCCGGTGCATCCCGTTCCGCCCTGACACATCGCCGACGTGAACGGGCATTCGCTCGCGCTCGTGAGTGTCGTGCCGCCCGCGCTGATGCTCAAGTCGTCGGCAGTGTAATAGAGCGGCATGTATTGCGATTCCTCGCTGCCGCTCGACGTATTGTCGTCCGCGACCAGCACCTGCACGTCGTCATTGGCGAGGCCCTCATTGCCGAACTTGTTGGCCGTCGCAACGAAGCCGGTGCCGCTCTCGTAGCTGCTGGCAGGCACCAGCCAGATTCCGATTCGCGGCTTGAGCGGGTCCGCCTGCGGCTGTCCTACTCGGATGAACGTGTTGCCGGAGATCAGCAGCCCCGAGCCGCTGTCCCACGCCTTCACGCCGATCCGGTCGATCTGGAAATTGTTGTCCTCGATCTGGTTGCCGCTGGAGGGATTCGCCATGATGCCGATCGTGCCGTTGAAGTCGAGCCCGGAGAACATGTCGTGGTCGATCTTCCAGAAGGGCGAATCCGTTGAAGGCTCCAATGCAATCGCCGCGCCTGTATAGCCGATAAAGGCATCGTCTTCGATTGCGTTCGAGTACTCGCCGCTTGTGAGCGCGCCGCTATAGGTCAGGTCGAGCACGCCGGTGCCGCCCACGAAGGTCATGCGCCGGATGTCGATTCCGTAAGTGTAAGAGCTTGAACTGATCAGGTACTCATTCGGGCACATGTAGAGCGTCGATTGCCCGAGCTGCGCGCCGAGAATCCGAATCGTCGAAGGGTTGAGCGGCGTTCCGCAAAAGAAATACGAGCCCGCCGGGAAATAGACCGGGCTGCCCGAGGCGTTCATCGCGTTCGTGATCGGCGTCGTGTCGTCGTGCGTGATTCCCACGCCTGAGGCCGCTGTCGTCGCGCTCGTCGCAAGCGCGAAGGTCGTCCCGCTTATTGAACTGACCGTGGTCTGTAGCCAGTCGGCCGCCGTGTTCGAAGGCGCCGTGCTCGGGATATCCCAAAAGGCCGCCGCGACGTAGCCGTTCGCGTCGAACACGCCTAGTCCGTTGTCGGACGCGTATTGCCCAGTTGTAATCGCGACGAGGTACGTGCCCGGCGCGGTCTGATATATCGCGTTGAAGTCGCCAGACGCGGGAGCGTCAGGACATTTCACGCGCTCGAAATCGGTATTGGAGAGCGCCGACGGGCCGTTGGTC
>JAJYMR010000148.1 GCA_021786815.1 Deltaproteobacteria bacterium | reverse complement strand
CGTCAAAAATGGGTAGGCGTATCGATATGCTCAAACCATCGATCTCTCAGGAAGGCATACGGAACAGGGGGCGCTCGGCATGCTTTGCCGACAAGTCCGGAGCCTGCGTGTTTGCCGACGAGGGCGGTACGAACACCCCGCCCGTTGCCTTGGCAGCCTGGCTTGTGATGAGCGCCACCGTGACCCAGGTTCCGACCGCCGCGGTCAAAAGGAAAACTATCCGCGTTACGCGAGACAATAAACTACGCGACGGTGCACTGCTGCGATGTCCGGTTTCCATGATAAGGCCCTTCCTGCCCTTCCGCCGTCTGCACCCCCCCTGCAACTGAGCAAGCAGCAGCGTATGCGGGGCGTTACGCAATAATCACGCCGTCCGCGCCTTTTCCCGGACACCGTTCAGCTAACCGCGACCAGTTCAGATGCTTGGTGCTCATACCGCTTTGTGAACCTGAAGCAAACTGGAAATATTAGATGCTATTGAGTGCCATAGATGTCGTGTCGGCTCAGACGCTGCCACGTTTAGGACGCCCGACGACTTTCTGGCCGCAGTCGGCCAAGGCGAAATTGAAACAGCAATGTCGCAAATCCGCACCTGCCCTGACCTTCCGCTTTTGGTCTCCGCGCTCGCGGACTATCCTGCAGTCCGGAAAGTGGCCCTTCGGACCCCTGCGGCGATGGAACACAAGGTTGCGTTGATAACCACGGGCGGCACGATTTCGACCCTCGGCGCTCCCGGCGGTGCGATACCGAAACGCGGCGGCGCGGAGCTGCTCGGCGCGCTCGGCGAAGCGGCCGAAGGTCTCGACGTCGAAGTTATCGAGTTTGCGAAAATTCCGGGCTGCGAAATGACCCCGGCCAGGATGGCCGAGCTTGCCACGACCATCTCACGCGAGCTTTCGCGAAGCGACATGGCCGGCGCGGCCGTCACCCATGGCACCGACACGATCGAGGAAAGCGCCTTCTTCTGTCATCTGACGGTCGCAGGCGAAAAGCCGGTCGTGTTCACGGGTTCGATGCGCACCGGGTCGGAGCCTTCGTGGGACGGACCGCGCAACCTGCTCGACGCGATACGGGTCGCGCGATGGCCGCAGGCGCGCGGATGCGGCGCGATGCTGGTGATGAACGAGGAGATTCACTCGGCGCGATTTGTCACAAAGGGCAACGGGCTCGCGCTCGGCGCGTTCCATTCGCCCGCATGCGGCCCGCTCGGACGGATCTACAACGGCGAGCCGATGCTCTTCACAAAGCCCGCGATGGCGCGCCGAATCGTCGAGCCGAAGGTCGACACCAATGTCCTAACCGTAACGGCGCTGAGCGGCGAGCCGCTTGATACGCTCTCGCAGGCGCTTGCGCGCCACGGTCTTCGCGGGCTCGTCGTGGCGGGCTTCGGAAGCGGGCGAGTTCCGCTTGCGTGGGTGAAACCGCTCACGCAAGCGGTGCAGGATGGTATCGCGGTCGTGCTCGCGTCGCGCACGGGCGCGGGCGCTGTCGATGATCCCTACGGTTACGGCGGCGCGCATCACCTAAGAAGCATGGGACTGGTAGCCGCGCACGAGATGCCGGCTCCGAAGGCGCGCCTTAAGCTGATGCTCGCGCTGGGAAACGCGATGGACTCGCCGGCGCTGCGCGAGTTCTTCGAAAACGAATAATCACGTCATCGGTGTTGCGCGGCCTTGCGCGGCGTTACGCCTCGCCTCGGCGTCGCCCCGTCAAGCGTCACGTCGCTCCGCGAATCGCTGCGGGCGCCGCGCGTGGGGAACAAACGCAAAGACCGCGATTGCGCCTATGGGCGGTGCGGCTGCTTCCCGCAATCGCTTCGCTGCGGGCGCCTCAGAAGCCGTAACGCGCGATGCGGCCTTGCGCTTTGCGCTTCGGCCTCCATCTCCGAAGCAAACGCCGCGAGCACCGGGCAGGGGCCGTCCTGAAACGTGTTGAACCGCGCCGAGGCCTGAGTTCCAGCCAGCGCGAGCCCCTTCTCGTCGAGGACGGCAACCTTAGTTCCGCACACCAGGAAACGCCAGTCGCATCGGATGCAGTAATACAGCCGGGCCTTTCGCTTGAACAAAGGACTGTCGCTGAGCGGTCCAATCACGAAATCATGCCGAAGGCCGCCCTGATAGCGCTCCTGAGAAGGAAAATGGCGTGCCCAGAGCCTCATCGTCGCGCTCACAGCGCAATTTCCGGACCGCGGAGAAAATCGGCGAAACCGGAGACGAATCGCAGCTTCTGGCTATATCTGAACGGGGAAATCGTGATGCACAACGAAAGGCGGATTGCATTTTGATATGCGCCCCGCGTCGGAGTCTCGCGCGCTCTTTACCGCAGGTGGGGCTTCGATGCTAAACAATCGGAGGCCGAATAAATCGCCGCGCGCCCGGCCGCTCACACGAATTGGTTTTCGCCGCCGCGACGCGTGTTTCGGCTCCTTTTGCACAGGAGAAGCCTTAACCATGGATGAGAACGCCAAGAAGAAATCGCTTCTGATGATTCCCTACGGGCTCTACGTGCTCGGCGCGGCCCACGGCGGCAAACAGACCGTCGCCACCGTCAACTGGGTCACCCAGACCGCCTTCAACCCGCCGCTGGTCGTGGTCGGGGTCAAGAAGGACTCGACCGCCCATGCCCTGGTCAAGGAGTCGGGCAAGTTTGTGCTTTCGATGCTCGGCTCGGGGCAGAAATCGATCGCGACCTCGTTCTTCAAGCACGTCGAGCCGCAGGACGGAAAGTTCGGCAACTTCGCCTTCGAGGCCGGTAAAAGCGGCGCCCCGATAATTGCCGACGCGCCCGCCGCGGTCGAATGCGACGTGGTCGGCTTTTACGAGCTCGGCGATCACAGCACGATCGTCGGCAAGGTGACGGAGGCCTATCACAGGCGCGACGGCGAAGTCCTGACGCTCAAGGAGTGCGGCTTCCAGTACGGCGGCTGAATTTCACTCATCGGCCGGCGTCATTTTTCGAGGTCCGTCCCTGCCTGGCCCGCGCCACCGGCGTTGACATGAGCGGGGACGGACCGGAGAATTTACTCGATGGCACGAATCACCGTTGAAGATTGCCTGGAAAAGGTATCGAACCGTTTCGAGCTGGTTCTGGCCGGCGCCCGGCGCGCGAAGCAGCTTCTCAAGGGCGCTCCGCCGCTGGTCGATTCCGACAACAAGGAAGTGGTCACGGCGCTGCGCGAGATAGCGGCCGGAAAGGTCCGCGTCGAGCACCCCCAGCGCGAGTAGCGGCCGGACCTCCGCGTCCTGAGCCATTCGTTCCCGAGGGACTTCACCCGGCGTGCGCCGCGGCGGAGAGCCCTTGAGATTTCACAAGTGCCCCGCAAGCGTCGAAAACCGTCCGCTCGCAAACGCCCGGCTGGCGGCGTACGGCCCGGGGTCGAGCCTGAAGTGCTCGGACCCGAGACCGAAGACGCCGGCATCGACGTCGGCCAGGCGGACGATCTCCTCGCCGCTTCAACCGAGGGCGAAAT
>JAJYMR010000071.1 GCA_021786815.1 Deltaproteobacteria bacterium | reverse complement strand
GTTCGCCACACTCGGAATGATGCTGATGGCGATAGGCGGCGACCTGATCGTCATCTTCATCGGGCTCGAAACCATGTCGATCGCGGTGTACGTGCTGGCCGGGCTAAGGCGCAACGACCCGCGCTCGAACGAGGCCGCGCTCAAGTATTTTCTGCTCGGCGCGTTCTCGACCGGGTTTCTGCTCTACGGGATCGCGCTTACCTACGGCGCGACCGGCACTATCAAGCTCGACGCGATTCGCCAGGCTCTGGAGGGTTCCGCAGGCCACAACCCGCTCCTGCTTCTCGGCGTCGGCATGATGCTCATCGGGTTCGGCTTCAAGGTCGCCGCCGTGCCGTTCCACATGTGGACACCCGACGTTTACGAGGGCGCGCCGACTCCGGTTACCGCCTTCATGGCGGTGGGCGTGAAGCTTGCGGCCTTCGCGGCGTTCCTGCGCGTGTTCCTGGCGCATCTTGGGCCGGTGAGCGCCGATTGGACCTGGGTGTTGTGGGTGGTGGCCGCGCTCACGATGACCGCGGGCAATCTGATCGCGCTGGTTCAGACGAATATCAAGCGGATGCTCGCGTATTCGGCGATCGCGCACGCTGGCTATATCATGGTCGCGATGACTGCGGCGGGCGCCTCTGCGGGCGCAGCAGTGATGTATTACCTGCTCGCGTACGCCTTCACCAACCTGGGCGCGTTCAGCGTGGTCGTCGCGCTCGAGCACAGCGGCGAGCCGACCGATTTGATCAGCGACTTTCGCGGACTTGCCGGGCGAAAACCCGCGCTTGCCGCCGCGATGGCGATCTTCCTGTTTTCGCTCACCGGAGTTCCGCCACTCGCCGGCTTCGTCGGCAAGTTCTATATCTTCTCGGCCGCGCTCTCCGCAGGCCTTGTATGGCTGGTTATCATCGCGGTGCTGAACAGCGTGATGTCCGCGTACTACTACATTTACGTGGTGGTCGCGATGTACATGCAGGAGGGCGGAATAGCGGTCCCGTCGATCACGCGAAAGCCGGCGCTGGTGGCCGTGATCGTGCTGGCCGCGCTCGGCACCGTTCTGATCGGAATCTATCCGCAGCCTTACATGGCGGCCGCAACGACGGCGTTCAACTCAGCGCTGGGACTTCGCGCGATCCACGCGGCCGCGTTGCTGCCGTAGTTCTCCGCAGGTTCGCAGACCCGGCGCCCGACATGCGCCGGTGCAAGGCTCTGATCCCGCGAGTTTAGCTGGCTTCTATTTACGGCGGCGTGGGCGCGCGCGCCCTTTTGGCGAGGCCGCTTTGGCCTTGGGCTTGCGCTGGATCGGCGCGCGCCGCTTCGCCACGGCGGGGCGGGTGATTTTGGCGTCGGTCTCGACGGCCGGTTGCGCCGCTCCAGCCCAGGCGTCAGCCTCGATTTCGACCAGCATGTCCGGATGCACCAGGCGCTTTACTTCGATCAGGGTCGAAGCGGGCGGATTCTCGCCGAGGATCTCCTTGTGCGCCCGCGCGATCTCGGAAAAGCGCGAAATGTCGGTTGTGAAGACGCGGGTGCGAACGATATCCGCAAGACGCAGTCCCGCGCGCTCGACGTGCGCTTTGATATTGAGGAGCGCCTGGCGCGCCTGGACGTACATTTGCCCGGGCCCGACGAGAAGACCGCGTTCGTCGGTCGCGGTGGTGCCCGAAACGACTAGCCAATCTCCCGCCCTGACCGCGCGGGAATAACCGAAAATCGGCTCCCACGGAGTATTGCTCGCGATACGTTCGATTACGTTCATCGGGATTCGTCTCCGCAAGGCGCATGTAGGGCGGTGACTTGCGGACACCGCCATTATCATTCGCGAGAGGGAAACTCCTCCTCGAGTTCGCGCGCGACCGAACGCATCGGGGCGCCAAGCCCGCGTCCGTCGGACATCAGCCATTGCCCGAGCCTGCCAAGGCTGCTCGTGAAAGATGAGGGTCGTGGGGGAGTTCGACTCATGTCGAGTTCCGGTTCTACCACCCCGCGGGGCCCGGTTGGCCGCGCCTTGCTTCCTCGACCAGAGAACCGTCGCCACCCTGCCAACTGCCCGCCTCCTCAACCGCTTGCGATGGCTCGATAATACAGACTCCGCACCTTGCGTCAAAATATCACCTGAGCTTGCAGGATGGGTCCGGCGTGAAGTATGTGCTAGCCGCCGTCGCGCTTGAAGTTAGGATTCTTCTACAGTATCCTTTGCGCGTTTCCAATTTTTTGCGCTGACGGTGAAGCGCCGAGGTATCGAAGGAGGAAGCGATGCGCAAAGTCCTGATCCTGGCTTTACTCTCGATGTTTATCGGAGCTGCTGGGTGTGCGAAGCATGAGGAACAGCCGGCCGCTCCTGAAGCGTCGGCATCAGCGGCGGCCGAAGCGAGCCCGGCGGCCGAAGGCAGCCCGGCGGCCGAGGCCAGCCCTGCTGGCGAAGCCTCTCCGGCAGCAAGCCCGGCCGCTCCGTAAGCAAGTTTGCAGCCCCGGCCTCTGCGCGTCGAACGAGCAGAGGCCGGGCGTCGTTTACGCGCTCTGAGCGTCCGAGGGCGCGGCCCCGTCAATCGGCCATTCGGTCAGGAGCCCGTTCCGGGTCCGCGCCTGAAATTCGAATCTCACGCCATCCCGGTCAGTCGTGCATCTCCGGTGCACCCGCCGCGCCCGGCTGTGGCTGAGTCTCTTCGTGCGGCGGTTGCGATTGAGGCTCCGGCGACGGCGCCTCGCTCATCACGATTGTCCTTGCGCGCTCGGCCGACTCCCGCGCGAGCCGGGCGAGTTCCTGGGACTTGCGCGCAACCTCCTCTTTGCGGCGAGCAAGCTCGGTGCGAAGCTGCTCGATTTTCGCCAGCGCCTCGCGGCGCGCCAGCTCGCGCTTGTCGGCGTCGCTGAGCGCCTGTTTGAGCTGCCTGGCGAGTTCCGCTCCCTGCTTTTTGAGCGTGCTAATCTGCCCGAGAGCACGGTCGCGAAGGTCGCGCATGTTTTTCAGCGCCTTGGCGTCGATTCCCCGCACCTTTGCCTCGCGTTCCAGCCGCTTTCTCAAGTCCTGCACCGTTTTGCGAAGCTTGAGAAGTGGATCGGATGGAGCCCGCCCCTTGGAAATGGCGGGCCGGCGCCGGGCCTTCACGGCTTTGCGACGCCCTGGAGAGCCTTCTGTCCTTGCCATGACCGCCTCCTTTTCAGTACGACGGACTGATTCAGTCCAAGAGCTAATTTGATGCGCATATCAAAATCAACCGGCGCGCGGGACGGCACGCCGCGTAAGGTGCGGCAAAGTCGCCGCCGCTAGCGCAGGACCGCGATGGCCGAAACCGCCGCAAAGCTTCGCAAGTCCACCATCCAGGAAGGGCTCAAGCCGGGCCTTTCCCTGTTCGATTCGGTGACGATCGTCGCCGGCTCGATGATCGGTTCGGGCATCTTCATCGTATCGGCCGATATCGCCCGCCACGTGGGCTCGCCGGGCGCGCTTCTCGCCGTATGGGTCGCGAGCGGCCTGATGACGATTGCGGGCGCGCTCTCCTACGGCGAGCTTGCGGCGATGATGCCAGAAGTCGGCGGCCAATATGTTTATCTTCGCGAAGCGTACGGCAGTTTGCTCGGTTTCATGTTCGGATGGACGCTGCTCCTGGTTGTCCAGACGGGCACGCTGGCTGCGGTCGCGGTCGCGTTTGCCAAATTCGCCGGCGTGATGTGGCCGGCGCTTAGCTCCCAGCTTTGGTTCGGGGTCGGAAGCGTGGGGCTCTCGGGCGAACGGGTGGGCGCGATCGCGGTAATCGCGCTCCTTACCTGGACCAATCTGCGCGGGCTCGACCTGGGCAAGCTCGTGCAGAATGTGTTCACCAGCGCCAAGGTGCTGTCGCTGTTGTTCATAATCGTGGTCGGATGCCTGCTTGCTCGAAACGCCGAAGCGGTCAGGGCGAACTTTTCCGGCGTGCGGGCTTTCTTTGGCGAGCGTCCGGTTTCGCTTTCGTACGCTGCTGCGTTCGGCGCGGCGATGGTGGGCGGATTGTTTTCGCTGGACGCCTGGGCGAACGTCACCTTTGCCGCGTCGGAGGTGAAAAATCCGCGGCGCAATCTTCCTCTTGCGCTGGTGCTTGGAACGGGGATGGTTCTTCTACTGTATCTCCTGACCAATGTTGCCTACCTTTGCGAGCTTCCCGTGCGCGGCGTCCCCAACGCGCCCGATTTGCTCTCGCGCGGTATCGCGTATGCGACCTCGGACCGGGTGGCCGCGGCCGCGATGGAACGCGTGTGGGCCGGGACGGGCGTCGTGATAACCGCGGTCCTGGTGATGATTTCGACATTCGGATGTGCGAACGGAATGATTCTGACCGGGGCGCGCGTGATCTACGCGATGGCGCGCGACGGGGCGTTCTTGCCGGCGGGAGCGCGCCTCAACGCAGCGCGCGTGCCTGCTTTCGCCCTGATAATCCAGGGTGTGTGGGCTTCGGCTCTGACGATTTCCGGTAGTTACTCGGAACTGCTCGACTATGTGATGTTTGCGCAGTTGCTATTCTATGTTTTCACCGTCGCCGCAGTCTTTGTTTTTCGTATCAAGCGCCCTGATGCGCCCCGGCCCTACCGCGTCTTTGGCTATCCGCTGGTTCCCGCGGCTTATATCGTGGCGGCGACCGCGATGATGGTGGATCTGCTGATCGTGAAACCGCATTACACCTGGCCCGGATTGCTGATCGCGCTCAGTGGCGCGCCGGTTTACGCATTGTTTGTTCGCGGCCGAGCGCGCGCCGATTAGCGCGCCATCGCAAGATGACATTCATGCGCTGCTAAAGAAGAGCTCGTCCCGCCATCGGCCCGCGATGCGCGGCTATGCGAATCGACAAATCGCCCGATTCGCATAGAAGCGCAAAAACTCCACGCCGCGAGTTGCGCCCCTTTTTTCCACATGGGACAGGGTGAGCCGCGAAGCGGCGAGGGTTAGGATGCAGGCGAAGGGCGGACGCAAAGAGCGCATGCGAGCGACCTAATCCCTGATTCCTTCCCTGAAGGGGGCCGACTTTGGGAAACAAATCGGCGAATTTCGAGTTCGAAACTCTAGCCGAGCAGAATCTCCTTGGCCTTTTGCGTATCGACGTATTCGCGGATGCGCCGAATTTTTCCCGCCTCCAGCTCGAATACGAAACAGTAGTCATTCTCGTAGAGCCTGCCGTTGGCGGTCTTGCCGCGATTGACGAGTTCGAGAATCACCGTGTTTCCGTCGGCATAACTCCTTCGAATTTCGCTCTGAAGTCCCTCGGGAAAGGCCTGGCCGACGCCGGCCATGAACTTGAGGATTTCCTCCTTGCCACGCTTCAAACCGGATACGCCGGGGATATTGCCGGGCACGAGCCAGCGCACGTTGTCCGACATATTGGCGATCGCGGCGTCGAGTTGGCCCTTGCCGAGCGCGCTCCAGGTTTCGACCACAAGACGTTTGTTCTCTTCGGCACTCATTGCGGCGTTACCTCATCGGTGATTTTTCGCGGCAGATCGAGGAATTACTAACCCATCGCATTCGCAAACGCCAAGCGCCGAACGGCAGAAATCACGCGCCACTTGCGCTACGATTCCGATTGGACGGCGCTTGCGCCGGAAACCCGGTGGATCTATCACGCCGTCGTGGAGTAGCCGATGAAGCGGTTTTCACGATATCCGGCGACAACGGCTGCCGCCCTGGTTGCCGCCGCCGCGTCGCTCGTGCTCGCAGCACCGGTTTGTCTCGCGCAGGACATTACCGCTGCGCCTTACGCCTACGGATATCCGGGCGGAACCGGCGTCTATTCGCAAGGCGCCGGTTCGCAGTCTGCGGTCACTGGCGGCGATATGACGGGTGATTCGAGCGCGGCGATTTCGGTGCCGCTACCGGGCGGCGGGCAGGTCACCGCCGCGGAGCCGCAACCGCAGACTCCTGGCGCTGGTTCGACGTTGCGGGGCGGGATATGGAGCCTCGACCAGAACAATCCCAATTCTCTCGGCGGAACGCCGCAGACCGGGCCGTAGCCGCAGCGCTGCGGCCGCTCAATAAGCGGCCTTGAGCAGCGCGAGCAGATCCTCCTGCTTCAGTTCGCGATCGACCGTCTGTGCCACGCGGATTTCGGTCAGCACGGTATCCGCGACACGCGACAGTTCGGTTTCCGCAACGCCGACGTCACGCAGACGCGAGGGAACGTCGAATCCGCCGATGAATTTCGCCGCGCGCTCGGCGCATTCGAGCGCCGCGGAGCGCGGATTTTCCGGGTCGAAGCGCACCCCGAAACCCTCCGCTATCGGACCGAAACGCTCGGGCGCGACACCGGCCATGAAGCGCATCACGTGCGGCAGCGTGATGCACGACGTGAAACCGTGCGGCACGTCCCACATCGGCCCGATTTGATGGCCGAGCGCGTGCGAGATGCCGAAGCGAGTGTTGGTTCCGCCGAAGATCGAGAGCCATGCGGCGAGCTGGCACTGGACGCGATGGTTGAGTTCGTCGTCGCCGGTCGTGGCGAGCGAGGGCTTCAGATGCGAGAGCAGAAGCGCGATCGCGCGGCTTGCGAGCGCGTTGCTGACAGGGTTCTGGCGGCGCGAGTAGGCGCCTTCGACGGCATGGTCGAGCGCGCGCATCGCGGTGCCGACCCAAAGCCAGGCGGGTGTCTCCACTGTGACGGTTGGATCGAGAATCACCACCTTTGGCTGAAGACGCGGATCGCCCGCTCCGTGCTTCGCGCGCGTCTTTTCGTCGGTCACGCCCGCAAACGGCGTGAACTCGGCGGCGGAGAGCGTGGTTGGAATCGCGATATGGACGAGATCGCCAGCGCTCTCGGCCGGCGCTCCAGCGTAGAGTTCCATCCCGTGCGGAATCCTGCCCCCAAGCAGAACCAGCGCGGCTATCTTGGTGCTGTCGATCGGAGTTCCGCCGCCGAAGCTTACGAACGCGTCGATTTTTGCCTGGCGCGACTGCTCGATCAGCGCCTCGATTGTGCGCGAGGGCGCATGCTGGGCGGTCTCGCTGAAGACGCCGGCGAGCGCCGGGCCGACGGCATCCTTGACCCGCTCCAGCAGTTTCGAGCGTCCGAGAGTTTTGCTCGTGACTATCATCACGCGGCTTGCCTTGCGGCGTTTGAGTTCCTGCGAAACGGCACTCAATTTGCCGGGTCCGTAGAGCACGGTTTCAAGGCGCGTGAAATTGTACTCACCGGTAAGCGGTTGCACGGCTCTCTTCTCCTGAATGGCGGCGCGACAGCCCCGAGGCCGGGGCGGTTCGGCTAGGGGTTGATTATCACAATTGTGCCGACGGGGAGCAGCCGGTCGAGTTCGGCGATCGCACTGTTGTCCACCGAAATACATCCAGTGGTCCAGTTGACGAGGCCGGCGTTCAGCACCGGCACGTCGGTGCCGTGAATTCCGATAGCGCCCCCGATCGGAAGTATGTGCCCGTCCACCTCCGGGACGTCGTGCTCCACCCTGAGTTCACGGTAGCGCTGCCGATCGACGAGGTTGGGGTAGTTGAGCTTCAGAAACCAGTGGAACCTGGCGCTCGGGTATTTCCTGATGATGGTGTAGACGCCCTCGGGCGTTTGTCGGTCCTCAGACCACTCCTTGCGGCTCGGCACCAGGTTGCGTCCGAACACCGCACGGTACTTTTTGAAGAAGCGTCCGTCGAAGTAAACGTCGAGCTCGTGGCGCGACTTGTAGACCATCACCGACCAGTTGAGCGGATCGAGCGTCGCGGTGGGGCCTGCTTCCTTGTAAAGACGCTGGCCCGGTGTGAGTTTCTTAGCGGCGACCTTGGCGGTCCTGGAACTGCCCGGCGGGCGCAGCGCGACGTGCTTTATGCCTTCGGGTTCGGCGGCCGGAGACGGAGCCGTATGATGGTCCGACGGAGAAGCTGCGACTTTGCCGTCCAGTTCCGGGGCGCAATAAACAGGCTGCGCGACGGTCACGGCGAGCATGGCAGCCGTCGCCACGACCGATAAGAGGCGTATGGCTATCTGGCCCATCGCATCCCAACGTACCCATCCACAATTGTGCGAATGACGGGGCGTGGGGTCAAATGTTACGTGCAAAATTCGACTCGACGGGCTTTGTTTCGAGGCGCCCGGCGGAGGCTCGACCATGGATAATGTCGTCGCACAGGCGCTCGCTTCACTGACCACCGGGATATATGTACTGACCGTCGCGGAGGGGGAGACGCGCCACGGGATGTCGTCTTCGTGGGTGACGCAGGTTTCAGGAGAGCCCGCGCTCTTCATGGCCGCGTTAGACAACAATCACTTTTCGCGCGCACTGTTGACGCGCACAGGAGCCTTCGGGCTCAACGTGGTCGGGCGGCGCGGCAAAGCGCTCGAAGACTACTTTTACTCCTCCCAGGCGCGCCGCCCTGACAATCTTGAGCATCTCGACTACGAGCTTTCGCCGATGCTGAAGGTGCCGTGGCTCAAGCTTGCGGCGGTCACCCTCGAGGCGCGAGTGCGGGAGCATAAGGTTGCCGGAGACCACACGCTGTTCATAGCTGAAATTGCCGGAGCGCGGATCGGTGCGAACGACCGGCCCCTCACCTCGCTCGACTTGGATTACGTGTACCTGGGCGGAAAGCAGGTCGTGAAGCGGGACCGAAGCGGATGGGACTGAGCGGCCGGGCATTTCCACCCCCAATTGACGGTCTTGGAAAGCCTCTGTTAAATTCGCCCCGCGCGGGAGATTCCTGATGCCGATCGACAAGAACGAATTGCGCCGGGTGATGGGCCATTTTGCGACTGGTGTTACGATAATCACCACGCACGCTGGCAGCGGTGCGCTTCATGGGCTGACCGCAAATGCGTTTTCCTCGGTTTCGCTGATGCCGCCGCTGGTTTTGGTGTGCGTGGACAAAAAATGCGAATCGTACCCTTGCTTCGAAGAGAGCAAGGTCTTCACGGTCAACATCCTGGGGGACGACCAGGAATCGCTGTCACGCAAGTTCGCGGTCAGCGGCGGCGAAAAGTTTCAGGGTGTTGCCTACCGGGTAGGCGCAAACGGCGCTCCAATCCTCGACGGTGTGCTTGCCTACCTCGAATGCAAGCTCACTGACACCTGCGAGGGCGGCGATCACACCATCTATATTGGCGAAGTGGAGGAAGCGGAAACCCGCGAAGGCAAACCGCTGCTCTTCTTCCGCGGAGGTTATCGCTCGATCGGCGACTGAGCCAAAGACGGCTTGAGTCCGGAGAACCGGCGGGCCGACCCGACAGCCGAAGCGCGAATCTGGCGCGATGAGTGTGGCCAATCAGAAGACCCGGCGTCTTGACGGTCTCAGCGTCTTTTTGCCCTCGCACAACGAGGAAGGCAACGTCGAGCGCGTGGTCAAAGGCTTTCTGGATGAATTGCCTCGGCTTGCGGACAGCTACGAGGTGATCGTAGTGGACGACGGCAGTCGCGACCGCACCGGCGAAATCGCCGAGCGCCTTGCGGCCGAGGACCCTCACGTCCGCGTGGTCCATCATCAGGTCAACCGGGGCTACGGCGGCGCCGTCATCTCCGGAATTCGCGCGGCGCGCGAGCCGTACGTGCTCTTGTGCGACGGCGACGGCCAATTCGACCCGGCCGACGTCGGTTTGCTCGCGGCGCGCGTGCCCGCCTGCGACGTCGTGGTCGGGCGACGGCTGCAGCGCGCCGACAATCTGCTCCGGCGCTTCAACGGCAAGGCCTGGACGCTGTTGGTAAGGCTCTTGTTCGACGTCCGCATCAGCGATATCGACTGCGGGTTCAAGCTGATGAGGCGTGAGTTGCTCGAGGGACTGGAACTTCGCGCCAAGGGCGCGATGATCTCGACGGAACTGATGGCGCGGCTGGTGGCGCGTGGAGCAAGGGTTGAGGAAGTCGGCGTCAAGCATCTGCCGCGCCTTGCCGGCGAGCAATCCGGGGCAAACCCGCGTGTCATCATGCGGGCATTCAAGGAACTTTTCGCCTTACACGGCGAACTCAGGCACGAATCCTCGCGTGCCAGCCGGGATTCGCTGCCTTCTTCCTGAGCAATCTTCGCAGCGATAACTCAAACGGGTTACGGATTCGACGAATTGGTCTAACGGAATCATTTCAAGCGTCAGGAAAAGGCTGTTTTTCCGCCAAAAGACGCCACGGCACAAAATTCGCTTTCCGCTCAACCGAGGATCCTCAAAGGATCAATTGCGATTTCACGGAGGAAGAGAGTTCAAATGATGAAGCGTACGCTTTCCGTCCTGACCGCGGCCGTCCTTGCTACCGCTCTTAGCGCCCCGGCGTTTGCCGCCAGCAAGAAGCACAGCACTCACCATGCGACGACCGTCAGCCACAAGGTCAAGAAGCACACCAAGAAGTCGGCTGGGACGAAGAAGACCAGCAACAGCAAAAAGAAGTAACCTGCCGCGGTCTCGGAGGACGGAACGAGTCGTTTCGGTCCCCGAGAAGCAGTATCGATGAAGACGCGCGATCGGCAACGGTCGCGCGTTTTCATTTTTGGGCTGACACGATTTGGCTCCTTCGGCACACCAAAAGGTGCATGCGGACGTTCGGCTTCCCGTATTCGGCGTGACGCGCGATGCGCGCCGTGGATTCTGACGCGCGGCGCCGCGATGGCACGCGACTGGCTCCTGCCGAATGGATGGAAACGCCGCCCGCCGCTGATGAACGCGAGTCACCGGCGCGGCTTGTCAGGAGGTGTCAGTCATGACACGGATGTTCGCAGTATTGAGCGCGGCCCTGCTTTTCGGAGCGACATCGCTTCCCGCATTGGCTTGCAGCCACGCGGGCGCATCGGCCGAAAACCGCTCCGTGACTCTGGCCCAGGCGGAAACTGGACAGGAAGAATCAAAGCCTGAGGCTCAGATGCAGCCAGAGGCGCAGGCATCGCCGGAAGCCGAGCAGGCTCAGCCTTCGCAGCCCGAGGCGAAATCCTCGCCCGAGAGCGGACAATCGACCGAGTCGGGCGCTTCGGGCGACAGTATGTAGTCGTCGCCGCGCCAACACCCTGAAACAGGCGCCCGGTCGATGCGCAAAACGTGCTCGGCCGGGCGCCGGCATCGCTCTTCAAACCCCCTCTTCGCACGTCGCGCTTTTTATATTGCAAGGTTTCCTGCTACCATCCGTTCCAGCTTTCGCGTGCCGCCGTTGGGCCGCGGAAGCTTATGACTTTGGGCGCCGTTCGAGGACTCGGTGTCACGCTGGCTGTCGCTATCGTGCTGGCCATCCAATGGCCGGCTCGGGCAGCTTTGAGTGCGTCTTCGCAAGACGAACAGGTCTGCGATCCGCTGGCGGACTATTTTCTCGGCATGGAAGACTATCCAGAGGCCATTCGCCGCCATCTGCTCGTCATCAAAGAGCATCCCAACAACGCGCTCGCGCATTACCATCTCGGCTTTGCGTACGGTCTGATGGGCGAGCATAAGAAGGAACTCGCTCAGTATCAGAAGGCGATTGAGCTCGGTCTGGACGACTGGCAGCTTTTTCTGAATCTGGGCCTGCTCTACCTCGAAACCGGCAACCTGCACGCCGCGATGCAGGTGCTAAGGCTTGGCACCCTGCTCGGGCCCGACCGGCCGGAGACTCATTTCAATCTCGGCCTCGCCTACGAGCGGCTCGGGGTGCTGCGTGCCGCCGAGCAGGAAGTGCTGCTTTCCATAGAACTCGACCCGAACCAGGTTGACGCGCGCAACACACTGGGGACGATCTACGCCGAAGAGGGGAAGTATCAGCTTGCCCACGACGAATGGGCTTCCCTGGTCCAAACCAATCCGGGCTATGAACCGGCGCGTCAAAACCTCGCGATTCTCGAACAGGTTTTGCGCAGCCGCGCAAGGCCCCAAAAGACCGCGGTCAGTCAACGGCAGCTCTCGGGGCACGCGCCCTGAGCGCCCGAAGAATTCACTGCGGGGAGGTGAGTCGTGGCAGGAACGGGCGCCGCTCGAAAAGCAATCTCTTCCCGGACCTTGGCGGCGCTCATGCTCGTTCTCGGCTGCATGCTCATCGTGCCAGGCCCTGCACGCGCACACACTCACAGGCATCGCCATCGAGCAGTCCGCCGCAAGCGCACCCGGGTCACTCTCAGAAGCGAGGTCAGGCTCAAGCCTGTTATGTATCACGCGGCGCTTCTCGAGGACGCGGATAGCGGACGAATCCTGTTCCACAAGGACTCAGAGCTCGAATGGCCGCCGGCTTCGATGGCCAAGATGACGCTGCTTTTGGTGGCGTACAAAAAGATCGAGGCGGGCGAGTTCACCTTTAATTCCCCTGTCAGAATCTCGGAGCGTGCCGCGCACACGATGGGTTCGCGGCTAGGACTGGTCGAGGGTGAGGTTTACCCGCTCGGCGAACTGATGAAGGCGGCGCTAATCAAATCGGCCAACGACGCCGCCGTGGCGATTGCCGAGAAAATTGCCGGCTCGGTCGAAGCGGCGGTCGTGATGATGAACGAGCAGGCCCGTCAACTCGGAATGACGCATACCGAGTACCATACGGTTAACGGTCTGCCGCCCAGGCCCGGTCATGACGTCGATGAAACCGACGCGCGCGATCTTGCCAGGGTGGCACGCGCGCTCATCTATCATACCGACCTGCTCCGATGGTCGAGCCGCGAGCAGACGCCTTTCGACGGCGGCGTATGCATCCTTTACAACACCAATCACCTTATCGGTCGCTTCCAGGGATGCGACGGGCTCAAGACCGGCTTCACCTTTCAGGCCGGATTCAACGTGACTGCAACGGCCAAGCGCGGCAACATGAGGCTGGTCGCGGTGATCCTCGGTGCGCCGTCCAACCAGCAGCGCTTCGCGCAGGCGGCGAAGCTTCTCAACTGGGGATTCGAAAATTTCACCTCTGCCACGATTCTCAGACGCGGCCAAACGATTCCCGTGCGGGTGCATGTCGGGTCGAGAGTTGAGATTGACCCGATTGTCGCCCATGACGTCACGCTCGTGCTGCCGAAAGCCGAGGTCGGCTCGATTGACTTCGCTTATCGAGTGCCGCAAATCGTCGATGGACCGGTCAAGCGAGGCGAGACTCTGGGGCAAGTGCTTGTCCAGGAGCAGGGTGAGACCCTGACCTCGGTCAGCGCGCTTAGCCCGGTTACGGTTCCAGTCGAGCGGGCGCAAGACGGCGTCGATGCGGCTTCGCCCGCCGCGTACGATCAGGAAGGCCAATGAACCCGACTTCACAGCTTCGTAATCGACGCAATCGGCGCCTTGCGCGCAAACGTCACAGTTCTCCGAGCCAGGTGCGCGCCCGGAAACGGAGACTCATAAGGAAGCGGCGGCGCTCGGGACGCTAGCGGAACGTTGCACCGAAGGGCTCGCGAGCGCGGATGATTCGCGCGCTCGGACGCGCGTTGTTGGTAAACGGGCCGCGGCAAAATTGACAAGACATTGGGGGCCGGTTACGAATGATCGTGCCCCCTCGTTGTTCGATTCCCAAAAGCGGAACAGGACGTTGGAAGCAATGCCGGTAATCGCGGTCATCCCCGCGCGTTATGCTTCCTCACGCCTGCCCGCAAAGGCGTTGGCCGATATCGGCGGCGTGCCGATGGTGGTGCGGGTATGGCGCCAGGCGCGAAAAGCGCGTCTGCTCGAACGGGTGCTCGTCGCGACCGACGACGAGCGGATTGCCGCGGTGGTGCGAGCGGCGGGCGGAGAGGCGATGATGACCTCACCGGCGCATCAGAGCGGCACCGACCGCATCGCGGAAGTGGCTCACGCCGTCGACGCCCAAGTCTATATTAACGTTCAGGGCGACCTGCCGTTCTTCGCGCCTGAGGATCTCGACAATCTTGCGGCGGCGATGACCGCCGACGCCGCACTCGACATGGCGACCCTGGCAACGCCGATAACCGACGCCCAGGAGTGGCATAACCCGAACGTGGTCAAGGTGGTATGCGGCTCTTCGGGCGACGCGCTTTATTTTTCACGCAGTCCGATTCCGTACGGCCGCGATATCGAAGGCGTGCCGCCCGGGGCGATGCGCCATATCGGGGTGTACGCCTACCAGCGCGCGTTCCTGATGCGGTTTGCCGCGATGGAGACGGGGAGGCTCGAAAGACTGGAGAAACTCGAGCAGTTGCGTGCGCTCGAGAACGGCTACAGGGTTCGCGTCGTTGCCTCGGTAGAACCGCCGGTTGAAGTCGATACCGCGGCGGACCTCGAACGGGCCCGGCGCGTCGAACGCATGGATGGATAGCGTGGGGGGAGGTGTCAACGTGGAGCGTGCCAAGAGGAAATTCATTTTCGTAACCGGTGGCGTGGTTTCCTCACTCGGCAAGGGACTTGCCGCCGCGTCATTGGGCGCGCTGCTCGAGGCGCGTGGCCTCAAGGTCACGATGCTCAAGATGGATCCCTACATCAACGTGGATCCCGGCACGATGAGCCCGACGCAGCACGGCGAGGTTTACGTTACCGACGACGGCACCGAAACCGACCTGGATTTGGGCCACTACGAGCGCTTCGTGCAGACCACGATGAGCCGGCGCAACAACTGCACCACCGGCCAGATCTACGACACGGTCATCCAGAAGGAGCGCCGCGGCGATTACCTCGGCGCGACCGTCCAGGTCATCCCGCACATCACCGACGAGATCAAGCGCCGCATCCTGGACGCGGCCGAGGACGCCGACCTGTGCATCGTTGAGATAGGCGGCACGGTCGGCGATATCGAAAGCCTTCCGTTCCTGGAGGCGATTCGCGAATTCCGATGGGACCTCGGGCGCGAGAACGTGCTCTACGTGCATCTCACGCTGGTGCCGTACATCGCGACCGCGGGCGAAGTGAAGACCAAGCCGACCCAGCACAGCGTCAAGGAGCTTACCGGACTCGGGATCCAGCCCGATATCCTGCTGTGCCGCTCCGATCGGCCGCTCGAGAAAAAGGTCAAGGCCAAGATCGCGCACTTCTGCAACGTCGAGGAGGATTGCGTAATCGCGGCCGCCGACGTTGAAACGATCTACGAAGTTCCGCTGCGCTTTCACGACGAAGGCTTCGACCAGCGCGTCGTCGAGAAACTCAACATCTGGACCGGCTCGCCCAATCTCGCCAAGTGGCGCCGGATCGTCAAGACCGCGCAGAATCCGAAGGTAACGCTGAATGTCGCGGTCGTCGGCAAGTATGTCAACCTGGTCGATTCGTACAAGAGTCTGCACGAGGCGATTGCGCACGGCGCGATCGCCAACGAGGCCAAAGTCGCGATCGATTACGTGGACTCCGAGGAGTTGGAGAAGCAGGACCCGGCCCAGCGGCTCGCACAGGCGCACGCGATAATCGTTCCCGGCGGATTCGGCGAGCGCGGCACCGAGGGCAAGATTCGCGCAATCCGTTACGCGCGCGAGAACAACGTGCCGATCCTCGGGATCTGCTACGGCCTGCATATGATGGTGATAGAGGCGGCGCGCAACCTGCTCGGGCTCAAGCGCGCCAACTCGACCGAGATCGCGGCTGATACGCCCGACCCGGTGATCGACATCATGGAGGCGCAGAAGGACGTCACCAAAAAGGGCGGCACGATGCGGCTCGGGGCGTGGCCGTGCGTGCTGAAGCCGGGCTCGCTGGTTTACTCGCTCTACCGGCGTGCCCGCATCTCCGAACGCCATCGCCATCGCTACGAGGTGAACAACGCCTACCGCGAACGGCTCGAAAAAGCGGGTCTTGTCCCGACCGGAGTATCGCCCGACGACCAGCTTGTCGAGATCATGGAGCTCAAGGGGCATCCGTGGTTCCTCGGATGCCAGTTTCATCCCGAGTTGAAGTCGCGTCCGCTCGATCCGCATCCGCTGTTTCGCGGGCTTATCAAGGCGGCTGTGGCCCGCCGCGCGGCGATTGCGCCGCAAAAGGCCAAGGTACGCGCGCTCAGGTCGGCGTCATGAGCGTGACGCCGGTGGAAGTCGGCGCCGGCGTCGTGTTCGGCGGACCGTCACTGGTTCTGATCGCGGGGCCGTGCGTTATCGAGAGCGAGGAATCGTGCCTTCGCCATGCGGCGCGCCTTCGCGATATCGCGCTCAAGGCGGGCTATCCGTTCGTCTTCAAATGCTCCTTCGACAAGGCGAACCGTACCAGCCATAAATCGTTTCGGGGTCCCGGGTTGGAGAAGGGTCTTGCGATTCTCGAAAAAGTGAAACGCGAGACCGGGGTTGCGGTGCTTACCGATATTCATGAACCGGCCCAGGCGCGCGCGGCCGCGTCGGTCGTGGACGTTATCCAGATTCCTGCGCTGCTGTCGCGCCAGACGGACCTTGTACACGAGGCTGCCGCGACCGGATGCGCGATAAACCTGAAGAAGGGACAGTTTCTTGCGCCGTGGGACATGCGCGCCGTGGTCGCCAAGGCAGAGGCCGCGGGCAACCGGCGCATCGTCGTGACCGAGCGTGGAGCGTCATTCGGCTACAACAATCTCGTTTCGGACATGCGCTCGTTGGTCATCATGCGCGGTTTCGGCTACCCGGTCGTTTTCGACGCGACGCATTCCGTGCAACTGCCGGGAGCCGGTGGCGAGCGTTCGGGCGGCCAGCGCGAGTTCGTCGCGCCGCTGGCGCGCGCGGCGGTGGCGGCCCGAGTGGATGGCGTGTTCATGGAAGTGCACGAAGATCCCGACCGCGCGCTCAGCGACGGTCCCAATTCATATCCGCTCGCGATGCTTCCGGCGCTGCTCGACGACCTGAAGCGTATCCACGAAATCGCTCGCGAGGTCCCCGATCGCGCCTAGCGATTTGCAGCGCGGTAATGCCTTTTGACGCCTGATTTGAGCCCAAACACACGGGTTGCGCCGAGGCTCAGTTTACTTGGAAAATTCGCCTTGATAGCCTTTTCTTAATGGAGAAGCGATGAGTCCCAGGCAGATCGCCAAAGCGCTGACGGGGTTCGGTGCCGTTGCGCTGGTGGCACTGGTCGGGGTCACGGTCTATATCGTCCACCATCGCTCGACCCTGTCGGTTACGAAGGTCGCTGGTCTCGTCCCAGGCGCACTTCTGCACGCTCATAATTTCAACTGGGTGCAGATGAAGGCGGGTGAGCTCCAATGGACGCTCACCGCGCGCGACGCGAGCTATTCGGCAAGCCGGACTTCCGTGATACTGACCGACGCGCGGCTCAAAATGACGTCGAACGACGGAAAACCGGTCCTGGTTCGGGCGCCGCACGCGGTGCTGACACTGTCCGGGAATCACGTGACGCGTGCCGATCTGAACGGCGGCACCAGGGTTCATTACGGGGAATTCGTACTGACTACCAACGAGGTTGTATTCCTGCCCGACCAGGATGAGATGCAAGCGCCGGGGCAGGTGACGATAGTGGGCAACGGACTGAAGATTACCGGCGTGGGGCTCGACGGGCACCCCAAGACGCGCCAGTTCGAGCTTCTCAAAGAGGTTCATACGGAGCTTACGCCTAAATCGCGCCACGCGAAGCCTTCGAGGGAAAGCTGATTTCATGAATCGTCTTCCTCTCGCGGCGCTTTTTGTGTTCTGCCTGGCAGTATGGGCTGGTGCGGTGACTCCGGGATGGGCGGCCTCGTCTGCGCCGAAAGAATCCGCTTCGGCTGCGCCGCGTGGGACCGCATCCACCGCGCATTCTGACAAATCCGTGAAACCGCGAGCGTCCAAGGCTTCGAAAGAGAAGAAAGACTCGAAGGGCGCGGCGGCGAACTCTTCGCCGTTCACGGCGTTTACGATGGGCCAGGGCAGGGGGCCGGTCAATATCTCCTCCGACAGCCTTTCGCTCGATTACAAGGGCAAGACCGTGCTCTTTACGGGTCACGTCCGCGCGATTCAAGCCAACGGCGGGCAGCAACTCACTTGTGATAAGCTGAAGGTCGTCTACGGCAAGAACTTCAACGACATGCAGGAGATGATCGCCGACGGCGACGTCAGGATCAGCCAGGGAACGCGATGGGTTACGGGCGACCATGCGGTGATGAATCAGACCCACCAGACGGTTGTCCTGACCGGAAGCCCGGTGGTCCATGACGGCACCGACCAAATCACCGGCTCGAAGATAACCGTGCACCTCGATACCGGCAAAAGCGAGGTCGAAAATGCCCGCGCGGTGATCTTCCCTAAACGGTCGGAAACAACCGATAATGTAATGGCGGGCAGCAGCAGCCCGTGAGTGTGGTTTTTCTGACCAATGGCGCTTGAAGTAAAGCTCGGACAAGACCTGCGGTTGCGGCAGCAGCTCGTGATGACGCCGCAGCTCCAGCAGGCGATCAAAATTCTTCAACTTTCGCTCCCGGAGCTGGAGACTGTGGTCCAGTCGGAACTCGAGCAGAACCCGATGCTCGAGCCGCTCGACCAAAGCTCGACCGAGATGACCCTTGAGAACGGCAACACAAGCGCCGGAATCGAGGAGGTTGAGGCCGCTTCTCAGAGGGATCAGCTCGCCGAGGAGGCCGAACCAAAGCCGGACAACGCGGTTGAAGACGCGCCGCTTACCGACGAGATGCCCGCGCTCGAGGAACGCCCCGAAGGCATCCAAAGCGAAGCGCGCGACGCCGCCGTGGAGCTCGAACAGTTCAACCGGCTCGAAAAGCTCGACTGGCGCGAGTACATGGAGAACTACTCGAACAACTGGCAGGAAACCGAGCCCGCCGACCCCGACGAGGAACGCCGCCAGACGCTCGAGAACACGCTTACCTGCCGCACCTCGCTTGAAGACCACCTGATGTGGCAGCTCAGGCTTTCCAGTCTGGGCGAAGCCGACCAGCGCGTCGGCGCGACCATCATCTACAACCTGAACGATGACGGCTACCTGGAAACGCCGCTCGGCGAGCTGGCCGCCCAACTGGAGACCGACACCGAAACCGTCGAGCGCGTGCTCAAGCGCGTGCAACTGTTCGACCCGCCCGGAGTGGCCGCGCGCGACCTGCGCGAGTGCCTCACCCTGCAGCTAAGGAACCTCGGGATGGAGGAATCGCTCGCGATGCGGGTCGTGGCCAACCATCTCGATCTGCTCGAAAAGCATCGCTACAACGAGATCGCCAAGGTACTGGGCGTTTCGCTCGAGACCGTCGCGCAGGCCGCCAAGGTGATCTCGGTGCTCGAGCCCAAGCCGGGCCGCGATTACGGCGGCGAGGAGCCGACCTACGTCATCCCCGACGTCTTCATCCACAAGATGGGCAGCGACTACGTGGTCACGCTCAACCAGAGCGCGGTGCCGCGGCTGCGTCTGGCGGGCTACTACCAGCGGGTGATGAACGACGGCGAGGTCGGCTCGGAGACGCGCGAGTATCTGCAGGAGCGGCTGCGCTCGGCCAGATGGCTGGTCAAGTCGATCTACCAGCGCCAGCAGACCATCTACAAGGTCGCGCGCTCGATCGTGAAGTTCCAGCGCGCCTTTTTCGACCACGGAATAAGCCATCTTAAACCCCTGGTGCTCAAGGACGTGGCCGAGGACATCGGCATGCACGAATCGACGATAAGCCGCGCCACGGCCAACAAGTACGCTCATACTCCGCAGGGAATTTTCGAGCTCAAGTTCTTTTTCACCTCCGGCGTCAAGGCGTCGACGGGCGAGGACGTGAGTGCCGAAACCGTAA
>JAJYMR010000141.1 GCA_021786815.1 Deltaproteobacteria bacterium | reverse complement strand
GACCGCGCACGAGCACGTTCATTACCGCGAGCACGCATGGCCCGAGATCGTGGGCAGTTACAACCGGCTGGCGGCGCGGTTCGACCTGATTGTCATAGAAGGCGCCGGAGGAGCGGCTGAAGTCAACCTGCGCGAGCACGATCTCGTCAACTGGCGTGTCGCCGAGTTCGCCGACGCGCCGGTGCTGCTCGCGGCCGACATCGACAAGGGCGGCGCGCTCGCGGCGATCGTGGGAACCGTCGAACTGCTTTCGCCCGCTGAACGCCGGCGGCTCAAGGGTTTGATCATGAACAAGTTCCGCGGCGACCTCGCGCTGCTCGAAGACGGGCTCAGAATCGTCGAGGGACGGACCGGGGTACCGTTTCTCGGCGTGCTGCCGTACGCAAACGGGCTGGACGTACCTCAAGAGGACAGCGCCAGCCTGAAAGCGCGCGGCGGCTTCAGCAAGGAGCGGCCGATCCGAATCGGCGTCGTGCGCCTGCCGCGCATCTCCAACTACACCGATTTCGAGGTAATCGAGCGCGAGCCCGACGTTGACCTGGAATACTTCGAGACACCGGAACGCGCGGGCGCCCTCGATATCCTGTGTATCCCCGGCAGCAAGAGCACGATTGCCGACCTTCAATGGCTTCGGGAATGCGGATGGGATCATTACATCAGCCGGCATCGTCAGGCGGGTGGGTCGATCCTGGGGATATGCGCGGGCTATCAGATGCTGGGACGGGCTATCCACGACCCCGAGCACGTCGAGAGTCCGCTTTCCCGGGCGCAGGCTCTCGGTATGCTCGACGTCGAGACCGTGTTCGCCGCCGAAAAGACGACCGCGCTGGTTCGCGCGGTTCATCTTGCGTCCGGCCTTCCGGTTTGCGGATATGAAATCCATTGCGGACGCCTGGTCGGGCCGGAGCCGCGCGCTCCCTTCGCGATTCGCGAGCGGCACGGCCAGCCCGTGAACGAACCGGAGGGCGCTGCTTCGGACGACGGTCGCGTACTGGGCACGTCGATTCACGGATTGTTTGACGACTCGCGGTTTCGCCGCCATTACCTCAATCAGATACGGCTAAGGAAGGGCCTTCATCCACTGGATATATCGCCGGTCGAGGATGCAACGGCTCTGCGTAGGAAGTCCTACGACCGGCTGGCGGATCTGATTGCGGCAAATCTGGATATCTCCGCGCTTACGGCTCTGGCAGGCCTGGAACGGTTGGCGCTGCGCCGCCCTTCTGATTGACATGTGAATTACGCATTTCCAGCGAGCAGCACCGCGGCCGCGGTGCTGTTCGCGATGCTCACTTCGCCGATACCAATCACTCAGTATCGCCGTCGCCGCCATCATGACGGGCCGACTCCGCTCGATCTCGCGGCGCTGCACACCTCGCGAACCCTGATGTGGGACGCAGCGGCATTGGCGCTCACCTTCGGCACCTCCGCGCTTGTGTCGGTTTCCACGCCGACTTGGAACGTTCGGCGGCGGCTTGATTGGATCCGCCGGGGAGATTGTCGAACTCTGCGGCTTGGTCGCGATGGCAGCTCACCGCGCGAGTCTCAATCGCTCACCATTCATTTGAGACGCATCTGACAACCCGCGACCATCAGCACAACCGTGTCGGCGACAGTGGCGACTTTCTGGTTGGTCCATCCAAGCAGGTCGCGAAACCGACGCGCAAGTTGATTTTCCGGCACGCTTCCCCATCCGACCTCGTCGCTGACGACCACGACCGGAAAAGACGCGGACCTAAGAGCGGACGTCAGCGAGCCCGCTCGCGGATTTCATCGTCGAACGCCTGTCCGGTTGCTATCACGAAGCGGCGTAATGCCGCAGGACCTTCGTTCGCAAGCGCTACGGCGTATGCGTTCTTGCCGCTCCTGACTCCGCCGGTGATAAGCGTGACGCTTCCCATCCTCTTAGAGTGCCAGTAAAATTCCGCACCCGCGAGGTCGGCGATTGGAACCACAACCTCCACGCTTCATATAACGCCTTCGGTTGCGACCTCCAGGCTGCTAGCCCGAACCCAGTCCCGTACGGAACCGGACTTTATCTGGTCCGCCGTGGTGAGAGCGCGGCATCCAACGGGGTCGGGCAGGTCAAAGCGCCTGGCATCACGCGCTGCGGTAGTGGATGGCATTGGGATTGCGAGGGATCCCGCTGCCCGACCGGGAATTGCGGGAATGCGTCGCTAGTCGGGAGGATTCGCGTTAGGGAAAAATGCGCTATATCGAACCCAAGTCGCGCGGCTCGCCTGCGGATTCGAGGATACACGGCCACCTTGCAGAGCTTCTGTCCGCCGCGATTCGAAGCATAGACGTTGCCAGGAATTCGCGGACGCGAGGCCGCAGTTGGCGGGCGTGAATTCCTGCGAAACCCGAGTTTTGTTGAACCCGATGAAGGAACCTCGCGTACTGGCCTTTGGCCAATTCCGCCTGGACACGTTGAATCAGCGCCTCTGGCGAGATTCCAAACTGCTTGAGGTACGCCCGAAGACCTTTCAGGTATTACTCTACCTGGCCAGCAACCCTCAGCGACTGATAACCGGGCGGGAACTGGTCGAGAATGTCTGGACGGACACATCGGTATCCGCAAACCTGCTGCGCGCCTACATTTGGGAGCTTCGCCATCTGCTAGGCGACAGCGCAGGTTCTCCGCAATATCTTGAGACGGTAAATCGGCGCGGTTACCGATTTCTTCAGTCAGTTGTTGTGGACGATGGGCCTAATCCGGCAGCCAGCAACACCGACGACCCCGAGCTATCGCACTCCGGCGCCAGCAATGAACCAAATATCGACAGCCATGGCGCGGTGGTTCCGCGCCCAACACGGGTTGCCGCACCGCGCGGCTCTGCAATCAAATCCGCCGAACCCCCGATAATCGTCGGCGTACTCCATTCGCTGACGGGCACCATGGCCTACAGCGAAAGCCCGGTGGTCGACGCTACCTTGATGGCGATCGACGAGATCAACCAGCGTGGAGGACTGCTGGGCCGCCGGGTCGAGGCCGAGATCGTTGACGGACGCTCCAACGGCGAAGAATTCGCGCGCAAAGCCGAATGGCTGCTTGCACAGCGGCGGGTGTGCGCAATCTTCGGCTGCTGGATGTCGGCTCATCGCAAACGGGTTCTGCCCCTGGTCGAAAGCCATAATGGGCTGCTCTTCTACCCGGTTCAGTACGAGGGGCTGGAAAGCTCACCCTCTGTCTTTTACACGGGCGCGGCACCCAACCAGCAGATAATTCCAGCGGTGCAATGGTCCTTCGGCTTCTTGAACTGCAAAAACCTGTTCCTGGTGGGGTCGGATTACATATTCCCGCGGGTCGCGAACGAGATCATCCGTGACCAGGTGGCAAGGCTCGGCGGCCGGATCGTCGGCGAAGTTTACATCCCTTGCGGAGCCGTGGACATGGGAAGCCTGATCGCGGCCATCGCTGCGGCAAAGCCCGATCTGATCGTCAACACCATAAACGGCGACAGCAACATCGTGTTCTTCCGGT
>JAJYMR010000139.1 GCA_021786815.1 Deltaproteobacteria bacterium | reverse complement strand
GCGCAACGCGGGAAGCCGGCCGGATGAGCTTCGCGTGCTCGGGCCTGCGCCCGCGCCGATCGAGCGGATCAAGAAGCGCTACCGATGGCAGGTGATGGTGAAGTCGGAGGGCCTCGGCGCGATGCGTCAGGCGCTCGGCGCGATGCGAACCGCGCTCGCCTCACGCGCCGGCGCAAGCGGCGTCCATCTCATCGTCGATATCGACCCGGTCCGGATGTTGTAGCGGGCGTTGGAAAGAGGCCGTTGCAATCCCGCCGCACCGGCTTGAGTTTCCGCCAATCGCGAGGCGCCGATCCTTCCGGTCCAACCGGCGTCCGAGATCACGCCAATGCTCGCGCGTTTCGGACATGACTGCGGAAATCACTGGCAGGTTTCGGACGCGATTGTGAAAGGGTGACCGCGCCCTGTGCGACACCGGGTGAACTCCGGAAAGGCTGCTCGGAACTACCGAGCTATGTGGCTCAACAGCTTCCCGCGTCTGCTCTTGAGCCTTGTTTGAGAAGCGAAAGGATGGCCATTTTTTATCATGTCCGAAAATTGCGAGCCGAAAGCTGTTGCCGCATCATGGTTCTGATAAAAAAAGAACACGATGGCTGGAATCATCCCGCGCAAGACGGCGCTCAAAAATCGCGCTCCCGGCAATCCCGCGTCTCTTGTTTCGCGTTCGCACGGAGACGGAGAAACGCTTTTGGAAGAGGCGCCGGGGCTTGACGCGACAACCTGTTGGCAGGCGCTTCGCAGCCGCGACCGCCGCTTCGACGGACGGTTCTTCGCCGGCGTGCTCACAACGCGGGTTTACTGCCGTCCGATTTGCCCCGTGCCGCTCCGCAAGCCGGAGAACATCATGTGGTTTCCTTCGGCCGCATCGGCCGAGGCTGCCGGTTTTCGCCCCTGTCGGCGATGCAGGCCTCATACCTCACCGGGCACTCCGGCGTGGCTTGGCACTTCAGCGGTGGTCTCTCGCGCGCTCAAGCTCATCTGCGACGGCGAGCTGGACAGCAGCGATGTCGAGGCGCTTGCCGAGCGTGTCGGTATCGGCGCGCGGCACCTGCGCCGGCTGTTTGTGCAGCATCTGGGCGCGTCTCCCATAAAGATCGCCCTGACGCGACGGCTTCATTTCGCCAGGAATCTGACCGAGGAAACCAACCTGCCGATCACCAAGATTGCGTTCTACTCGGGTTTCAGAAGCATCCGGCAGTTCAATCACGCGATGCAGGCAGCGTTCGATTACTCGCCCTCCGAGCTTCGTCGTTTGCATGGCAGGGCCCAAAGCACCGATCGCCAGGGTGGGATCGTGATCCATCTGTCCCATCGGCTGCCTTTCGATTGGGAAGGTCTCCTGCGCTTCCTCGCGCAGAGGGCAACGCCGGGTGTCGAACTTGTCGAGGGCGATTGCTACCGGCGCACAATCGAGGTCCAGGGTGAGGCGGGTGAAATTGAAGTATGTCCGGACGCCAATAATGAGCCGCGGCTGCGGGTGCGAGTGAAACTGGCCAGCTATGAGCATTTGGCGGCGGTTGTCGAGCGTGTCCGAAGGCTCTTTGACCTCGGCGCCGACCCGTTTCAGGTCGCCGGTGATCTGTCGCGCGATTTGCGACTGAAGCCGCTCATCGATGCGCGACCTGGACTGAGAATGCCGGGAGCATGGGATGGATTCGAAGTCGCGGTACGCGCGCTGCTGGGCCAGCAACTGACGGCCATGGACTCGGCCCCGGTTGTCGGACGCCTGGTTCGGGCTTTTGGGAAGGCGGTCGAGACCTCCATCAGCGAACTGAACCACCTCTTTCCGCGGCCGGAAGCGTTGGCCGAGGCCGATCTTTCGAGCGCAGGCATCCGTGGCGCACGCGCGGCCAGCCTTAAAGCGCTCGCTCGCGCCGTCAGCGGCGGGCAACTCACCTTCGACGCCTCGAAGAGCCTGGAGGATACGCTTTCCAGGCTGTGCGCCGTCCGTGGCATCGACGAGCGCACGGCCCATTACGTTGCTATGCGGGCCTTTGGGGAGCCCGACGCCTTCCCGGCTTTCGATCTCGGGCTCAGGCGAATCGCGGGAAATTGCGGAGCGCCTGCTTCCGTTGTGGAGCTCCGACGGATCGCCGAAGCCTGGCGTCCATGGCGGGCGTACGCCGCGATGCATCTTTGGGCGGCTGACGCGGAAGCGGGACGGCGTCGTCGGACAACCGCTCGAACGACGCAGTCGTTGAGCAGGCAACGGCGCTGAACGCTAAATGATTGATATCGGAGCCGCCGCGACGCTCGCTGATTCCTGCGCGGCTGCCGGGATTATGAAAGCGGTTGCGCAAGCCGACGCCGTCGGCGATGGCCGCACCGCCAAGGAGGATTGTTTGATACTGAAGACCTTTCTGTTGCTGATACTTGCCTCCGCTCTTGAAGTCGGTGGCGACGCTCTGATCCGAATGGGACTGAGAGGCGCGCCCTACTCGATTGCGGCAGGTGCGGCGACCTTATTCGCGTACGGTGTGGTGGTGAACAAAAGCTCCCTCGACTTCAATCGTTTGATGGGAGCTTACATCGCGATCTTTTTCGTGGTTTCCCAGATAATTTCCTTGCTCATCTTCAAGGAAGTTCCCGACGACAAGCTTCTTCTCGGCGGAGGCTTCATAATCGCGGGCGGCTTGCTCATCATGCTGATGAGCTGATGCCGGCGGGAAGCGTTTCGGGCGGCACGAGGCTCGGGACTGGAGGCCGGTCGCGGCGCTGGGCCGCCCACTGCTTCCAAGCCTTGCCCCGCTGCGTCCGGGTGCGCATGCTTTTCCGACGCCGGGCACTTGCGCGGCGGCGCAGACCCATCGATCCTAGGGCACACGTTTTGGCGATGGAGCATCTGGAGAAAGTCTCACTACCGACGCCCGCGCGGGTGTTCGACGTCGCGATGGAAGACGGCGCGATAATCCGCGCAAGGCAGCATGGAAACCCCGCGGGTCCACGCCTCGTTCTCAGCCACGGCAACGGGCTTGCCATTGACGCGTACCTGCCGTTCTGGGGACCGCTTCGCGATCGTTACGAAGTGATCCTGTTCGACATACGCAATCACGGCGAGAATCCGCTTCACGACGTTCCCACGCATCATCATCTCGACCAGTTTGCGCGAGACCTCGAGAGTATTTGCGTGGCTGTCGAGCGGGAACTTGGCGCGCGGCCGATGGCCGGGGTGTTTCATTCGCTCTCCGCGCTCGCTGCGATCCGCCACGCCGGGACGCATCCCGAGCGATGGCGGGCGCTGGTGTTGTTCGAGCCGCCGATCTATCCGCGCGAGGGTCATCCGCTGCGCGTGGACCAGCACACCAACAAGGATTCGCTCGCCTCACGGGCACGCCGTCGCACCGAGCGTTACGCACGGCCGGATGATTTTGCGGCCCAGCTCGCGTCGATTCCGGCGTTCAGGCGATGGCGTCGCGAGGCGTATGAGCTGATGGCCTATGCCACGCTCCGACCCGAGGATTCGACCGGAAAATGGGTGCTCAAGAT
>JAJYMR010000367.1 GCA_021786815.1 Deltaproteobacteria bacterium | reverse complement strand
CCGGATCGCCGTGATACGCGCGGGAGTCGTCGAGCAGATCGGTTCGCCGCGGGAACTCTACGACGCGCCCGCCAACGAATTCGTCGCGTCGTTCGTCGGCCAGCCGCCGATGAACCTGATGCGGGCGCGGCTCGATGCGGATCGCAAAGCCCTCCGTGTGGGAGAAGCCGTTCTCGCGGTTGCTCCGCCGGACGCGGCTTCCGAGGAAGTCACGCTCGGAATCCGCCCCGAGGATCTTTCGCTCCGTCCCGATCCGGCGAAGGCAGCACTCGAGGCGACGATCGAGCGCGTGGAATTCTCCGGGGCGCGCTTCCTGGTCGTCGCGCGCTTCGGCCCCGCGCATCTGCTGAGCGAGACCGGCGAGCCCGTAGAGCCTGGCGAGCGCCGCCGCTTTTACTTCGAGCGCTCGCGCGTCCACTTCTTCGACCCAATCTCCGGTCAGCGAATTTCTTGACGCAAGCCCGCAGGCGATTTGCGGAAACGAGGTGCGCGGTCGGCTCAGGTGCGAGTCCGGCTCACGCGTGGGACGCATTGAATCATTGATCCGTCGCGTGTGGAACCTGCGAGAAGTTGCGCCGCACCGGCGTGTAAACCAGGCGCGCCATCCTGCGGAGTTCCTCTCGGACGGCCTTTACCCCGCCTATTCCAAGGGCAACCCACGGAGACATTCCAGCGAACGCCCCGCCAATCGCGTAGAGCGTGCTTATCGAGAAACGCCGCTCATTGGATATCGCGTAGACGGGCTCCCATCTATCGGGAAGCATCTTTGCCCGAAACCGTTCGAGCCCGCGAAAATTGTAAAAACGATTCGCGTGCGCGCGCGCCAGCCGCATCATCGCCCTGAGCCATAGCGGATTCCTCGCGAGTTCCTCGCCGGCCCTGGTCGCGAGCGCGACCAGCCCGAGCGTTGCGTAGGCGCTGCCGGCGTCAGCGAAACGCCGCATCGCGGCGTCGATCAGCAGCTCCGCGGTTCCGTTCGGGGCGTGGCGCGAGCGCGCAACCTGCTCGATCAGATAGCCGCGCCGTGCGGCTATCGGAGAGGCAACCAGGAAGGCCATGACCGCGCCTTCGCGCCGGGCAACCAGCAAGGTCCGATCGCGCACCTCGCCCTGGAGCATAACCGGCTCGGTCAGAAAATGAAGCGGAGGCAGCGCCCGTGCGCCGAGCCATTGATTCAGAACGCTCTCCAATTCCGGGTTGGCGCGGCCCTGTTCGGGCGGCAACTCCAGCACCTGGACCCCTTTGTTGCGCGAGCGGTTGAGCTGCGCGCGAAGCGACGGGCGCGATTGTACAAGCTTCGGCCATTCCTGCGGATTCCAGATCGGCTGCGCACCTATCGCAACCGTCGCGTGGCGCGGCGAGCCAACGAAAAGCCCGCGCATCCGCTCGCCGGCGCAAACGTAACAGACCCGGCATCCGTTGACACTGGCGAATTTCTCGAATGCGGCGGCGACCCGCGCCAGCGACTCAGGCGCGCAGGCCGGCTCCCCGGCCGCAAGCATCACGTTCCCGCGCCTGGTGTATCCGACCACGCCCGGCTCGTCGGGAGAAAACCAATGGTCGATACCAGGATTCAGGATCTGGTAGGCCGTGGCATTCCAGCCGTAGGCCATCACAAGCTCTCGCGCGGCGGCTCGAGACATCTCGGAACAAGCGTATTCGTGCGCTCGCACGACTTCCCGATCCTACACCATGCGAACGGGAACCGACACAATGCCCATCCCTCTTGCATCGGCCAAGCGCGCGCGCTTTCCTCGTGGATTGGATGTTCTCGACGAACCGGCTTCGCCCTTTACAAGCCGGTCGCGCTTCGTCAGTTATCGCAAACGGCTTCAGTTTTTTGTGAAGCGCGGATCAGATGGTGCGCTCGCTCTGCGTAAAGCAAAACCGGACCGGGAAAGGATAGACCGCGATGAAACATACGGCTCTTGGGCTCATGATGGCGACGGTGACGGGCATGCTGCTCATTCTGGGCGTCGGCGCTGCGACGGCGCGCGGGGGATTCTCGATGCACAGCCTGAAAGGCGGCTACGCGAGCACGTTCTCGGGAAAGCTCAATATCGGCGGCGGTACGCTCGTGCCCATCATGGGTACCGGCCTGTTCATCGCCGACGGCCACGGCCATCTAACCGGCCATGAAACCTACACCGTCGATACGACGGTGTGCGACGCGTCGATCTCCGGCTCCTACACGATCGATCCGGACGGCACCGGTACGGACTCGATAACGTTCACACCGCCGGCTTCCGAAACCAACTGCCAGGGCGGCAGCTACACGCAGTCGCTGGCGATCGCGGAAAACCGCAAGCTGGTGCTGTTGAGCAACACCAACGGCGACCAGATCGACGAGCAATGGCATCGCCAGAGATAGCCTTGACCACGAAGGCGCCCGCTCTTGCGCGGTTTTCTGGTGAGCCGTCCGGGACTTGAACCCGGGACCCTCTGATTAAAAGTCAGATGCTCTACCGGCCTGAGCTAACGGCTCACCGCGAAGGATTCAGGGGAATCAAAATTACAGGGATTCGCCCTTATCTGAAAGCCCCCGATGAACGGTCCCACTCGTCCGTGTCGCTCGCGCGGCGGCGTCTCAATTCGCGCTCTTGTTCGAGCAGTAGCCCGAAGCGTCGAGCGATTCGATATCGTTGTCGCTGAGCGGCGCGCCCGGTACGACCTGCGCGTACACAACCCTGCCGTCACGCGTTACGCTGCAGGTTACCTCGAAGGTTCCACCGTCGGGAAACCTCATCGGGTAATACAACGCCGGAGCGCCTGCGGCGCTTCGTTCCTCGAGATTGCGTCGGTCGAGGGTCAGACCCGTAGTATCCACTGCCTCCACGCGTCGATTCGCCGTGCAGAACGGCGCCCCGTCGAAAACACATCGCGCCTTTCCGCTCTTCGAGACCATCGTGGTTGGAACCGTCCCGTTTCCACCCGCGGCGCATCCGCATGCCCCGAGCGCACACGCCAGCAACGCAAGTCTTCCCCTTTTCATTTTACCCCCCTCCGGATTGAACTTTCCAGTTCCTCGTTCACTCATCGCGCTCGTCGTCCGTCAGAGTCAAGCGGCCCGCTGCCGGACATGCACCCATTAATGCCGAGAGCGGTCATCGGCGGCCTCCGCCCGGCACCCGCCGGCGCAGGAGCGTCGCGGCACACCGTGTTGCGCGGGTGCACAGGCGCTCTCGCGAGGGGTGTTTCCGGGATGCCACAACCTCTTGACAGACCCGACGGCAGAGGCGTAAGAAGAGAAAGCCTACAACTTGTAGACAGGATTGGCGTACGGAATGTAGCAGGCAGGCTGGAACCTCTGGGGAGGGGGAATCATGAATCTTGTCGACACCGGGATCGCGTCCGAGGCCGATTATCTCACGCCCTTGCATCGCGTGCGTCCTCACGGCGCCGAATGGTTGAGCATCGAGGAGTTGTTGGAGGGAGCGGAGCGCAGTGGAGGGATGCTGGTCAGGTCGGGGCAGTTGCGCCGGGTGATGCACAATATCGCGCGGCTTGGCCCGCACAAGGCGACGGTGCTGATCCA